>NZ_CAKJTM010000148.1:8850-9292 GCF_917627345.1 Protofrankia sp. CiP3
CCGCCGTGGCCGTGGCGGGTGGCGGTGTGGTGCGCCTTGGCGAACTGCCAGGCGTACATGCTGCCGGCGCCGAGATAGCGGATCTTGCCGGTGCGGACGGCGTCGTGCAGCGTCTCGACGGTCTCCTCGATCGGGGTGTGCGGGTCCCAGCGGTGGATCTGATAGAGGTCGACGTAGTCGGTCCCGAGCCGGCGTAGCGAGTCGTCAATGGCGGTCAGGATGTGTTTGCGGGACAGGCCCCGGTCGTGGGGCCCTGGGCCGACGACGGAACCGACCTTGGTGGCGATCACGTAGTCGTCCCGGCGGGTGAAGATCTTGCGGAGGATGCGTCCGGTGATCTGCTCGCTGACGCCGCCCGAGTAGTGGTTGGCGGTGTCGAAGAAGGTGACACCGGCCTCGGCGGCACGCCGCACGATCGGTTCAGCGGCGTCCTCGTCGAGGA
>NZ_CAKJTM010000149.1:0-8568 GCF_917627345.1 Protofrankia sp. CiP3
TTGAAAAGGCTCAATGCATAGAGAAACTGACCGCTACAGTATGTGGCCTTCGCGCAGCCCTGCCAATCGCCCTCACATCCGACCTCATTCTCCCAGGTCAAGAGGGTGTCTGACGATGAACCCGCGCCTCCCCCACCTGCCGTCCATCCACCCCGGCAAGACCCCACCGGAAACTGAGGTCGCCCTCCGTTCGGACGGTTATGCGACGTGGGAGCGGGGCGTGACACGGACGACGAGGTCGGCGTCGAGTGAGTCGGCGAGCCGGTCCAGGACGGGCAGCGTGGGCACGGTGCCCCCGGCTTCGAACCGCGCCACCGCCGACTGGGTCATACCAGCCGCACGCGCCAGCTCAGTCTGGCTCCAGCCACGCTGCTGACGTAGCTGCCGGACGACACGGCCGAGCTCGAAGCCAGCCGGGCCGCCTGGTACGCCTCGTGTGCGCCCGGCTCAGCCATGCGCTGTTCCCGCAGTTGCGCCCACTCCGACCGCTCAGCCACTGTCCCCACCCTCCTCGTCCAGCACGTCGTCAGCAGTGTGCTGCTCGGCCAGGCACCGAGCCAGCGTGCACCTGGCCCGGGCTACCTCGCTCACCTCGCGCATCCGGGTCTTGACGAACACCGTCAACAACACAAACCGCCGCCCCGGGGCCAGCCAGTACGTCACCCGCACCGCCTGCCGGTCCACGTGAACCGCCGGATCCCGCCGCGCCCGAACGCCCGCGCCTCAGCACCCATCAGCAGCCGCCGTTGCCGCTCATCGAGATAAGGGAAGATCGTCTCGAACTTCGCTACCAGCGTTTCCCGGCTCACCCCGAACCCCACAGCGCAGGATCTTGCCCGATCCGTGGAACCTACGGGCTATTTTTCGACGGCCCCAAAGCGAACGTCCTTGGCACTAGCCGCGTATTCCACTCTGAACCTTGGTAGGGTTTCATACCGGTATGGAACCCAGCGTCGAGATACCGTTTGGTGACCAGTGGTGGCGAAACGCTGTCCTCTACGAGGTGTACGTCCGCAGTTTTGCCGATTCTGACGGTGATGGTGTTGGTGACCTGGCCGGGGTGCGCTCCCGCCTGGACTATTTGCGCAACTTGGGGGTGGACGGGATCTGGCTCACTCCCTTCTACCCATCCCCGATGGCCGACCACGGCTACGACGTCGCCGACCACCGTGACGTCGACCCGCTCTTCGGCGACCTCGCCGCCTTCGATGCTCTCCTGCGCGATGCCCACTCCCTCGGCCTGAAAGTCCTCCTCGACCTCGTCCCGAACCACTCCAGCGACAGGCATCCGGCGTTCCACGCGGCCCTGGCCAGCCCGCCCGGTTCCCCCGAACGGCAGCTGTATGTCTTCCGCGATGGCTCCGGCCCGGACGGCGCGCTCCCGCCGAACAACTGGGTGTCGGTGTTCGGTGGTCCGGCTTGGGCCCGGGTCCCGATCGAGCCGCCGGAAGGCAGCGAATCAGGCGGCCCTCCGAGCCCACAGCCCGGCGGGCAGCCTCGGCAGCCGAGGCAGTGGTACCTGCACCTGTTCGCCGCCGAACAGCCGGACTGGAACTGGAGCCACCCGCAGGTCCGCGAGGACCACGAGCGCACCCTGCGGTTCTGGCTCGACCGGGGAGTGGACGGGTTCCGCATCGACGTCGCCCACGGCCTGGTCAAGGACGCCGAGCTGCGGGACAACCCCGCCGATACGGAGCTCGCCCCCCACACCGCCTTCAGGGACAAGCACGAGCCGCATGTCTGGGACCAGGACGGCGTCCACGAGATCTACCGCAGCTGGCGCCGGCTCTTCGACGAGTACGACCGCCGGGATGGCCGGGACCGGGTGCTGGTCGGCGAAACGTGGGTCGCCGACCCGGACCGGCTCGCCTGCTATGTGCGCCCCGACGAGCTCCACCTGACATTCGCGTTTTCGCTCCTGACCACGCCATGGTCGGCCGCGGCGTGGCAGGCGGCTGTGCGCGCGGATCTGGCCGCCACCGCCCGGCACGGCTGCGCGCCGACCTGGGTGCTCGCCAACCACGACGTGGTCCGCCCGGCGACTCGGTACGGCACAGGCGAAGCTGGGATGCGCCGGGCGCGGGCCGCGCTGCTGACGATGCTTGCCCTGCCCGGCGCTGTCTTCCTCTACCAGGGTGACGAACTCGGCCTGCCGCAGGCCGACGTCGCGCCGCAGTGGCGCCAGGACCCGGTGTGGCGGTCTTCCGGCGGCACCTCCCCCGGCCGCGACGGCGCCCGGGTGCCGATGCCGTGGGCTGGGCAAAACCCGCCGTTCGGCTTCGCGCCACCCGGGGTGACGCCATGGCTGCCCCAGCCGCCGGGCTGGGCGGCGTTCAGCGTCGAGGCGCAGACTGGCGATGCCACCTCCGCGCTCGTTTTCACCCGAGAGGCGCTGCGGTTGCGCCGGGCGTTACCGGCGTTCGCCGGGTCGGTGCCGGACACGTTGCGGTGGCGGGAGGACACCCCGCCTGGCTGCCTGGCCTTCGACCGGCTATCTCCGAGTAGCTGGGCTGGCCCCGCAACAGAGAGCGACAGCGAGGGCGAACACCACGACGGTGGCATGCACGACGGTAGGCGCGCCCAGCCGCCCATCGGGGGGCATACCGTTACCTGCGTTATGTCAACGGCAGATGTACACGTTCAGCTGACGGTCCCGGGCCGGCTGGCACTGGCGAGCAATCCAGTAACCTACAACGGCACAACGATCACATTGCCCCCGGACACCGCGGCCTGGGTAATCGCTACCCACCGTTCCCCTCCGCTCAACCTATGACCTGCGATCACGATGTATACGGCTTTCCCGGATCGGGATTTGAGAGATCGCCCTGCGGTCTAGAGTCATGCGGACGACCGTAGATCTCAGCGATCCACCGCGGGTTGATAATCGCGGACAACGGAGCACACGCAACGCCCGGCGGGCAAGGTATCCGTCGGCAGGAGCCTCGGCGAGAGCGTCAGATCGCTGGCGCGAGCGGGCGGGTGTGCCCGACTGACGAGGGTCTTCGAGGTGGCGCAGGGCGCGCGTGTCTTCCCATAGATCGACGGGCCTCGCCCGGGGATTTTTAGCTGAGCCGTCTCAAGCCCTATCGGCGACGGTATGCAGCCGACTGAGGCTGAATATCCTGCACGATTACCGCATGCTTTGATTCGTCGATCCGGTACAGCACGCGCCACTGGACACCAAGTCGGGCGCTGTAAAATCCGGACAACGTCTCTCGGAGAGGCTTGCCGACACGGTAAGGCGCCTCAAGGAGTGGTCCGGTGATGAATTCAACAGCCGCGGCGGCAACGTCCTCCGGAAGCAGTTCGGAGATAGCCCGCCGGGCCGGCCGGCTCATTCCGAGATCGTAGGGGTCGCCGCTCACCGTTCGCGCTCAGCCAGCAACGCATGCGCTGCTTCGATGCCGTACACCACATCGCCGGCCTGCTCAGCTTCGCGGGCCTCAGCCAAGCCCCGAAGCGCAGCCGGATCAGCAAGGATCTCGGCGGTTTCACGCATCGACAGGTACTCCTCTATCGCGACCAGCACCGTCTGTTGAACGCTGCGATGTTCGGATTCGGCGACCTGCTTTAGCTGCTCTTCAACCTCGGGCGGCAAGCGGAGTGTCATAGCCATACCATTATGGTATCATAACGGTGCTACCCACTGAGGCGGGAGCATGCAGTCGAACGTCAGCGGGTGACCCCGGGCCGCCCAGAGCCTGGGCCGCTCGCTAGCCAACATGCATCATCACCGCACCTCGGTCTCCTGTTCGGAGTCCTCGTCGTGCCGGCCAGCGTCCGGGACAGCGACGGCGGCCGGCTGCTGGCCGCCCGCGGCTCCACCCACTGGCGCTGCCGTCACACCGAGGCGGACGCCGGATTCGCCAGCCGACCACCTGCGCAAATACTCCGAAGTGAGCGTCCGCCGCGGATGATGGACCCGTTGCTACACGAGGGCCTCCGAGGGCCATCTGATCCGCGGGGACGCTGATGATTTCTTGTTCGCTGTCGCGAATTTGATCAACGACGTGGCGATCGGCTCGATTCGCCGCGCATCGATGGTGATCTTCAGATCCTCGGTCTGACTGCGATCCGGAACCCTTGCCACTCGTCGCCTCCGTGTGTGGCCGCGACGCACAAAACGTCCGCCATCGACGCCAACGGCAGCAACCTTACCGGCACCCCTGGCTGGGTCAGGGCTCTTTCTCATGGGGCAAAGGCGGCCTCGTGACCGGGACCACGCGCAAGCCTCTTTCCAGGCCGGTGTAGTCGCTGGGGTTGGTGGTGAACAGCGGAAGGCCCTCCGCGACCGCCGTAGCGGCAATCATCAGGTCCGCGATCCGGCGACGCGGCTTGCGACCCGCGGCGACGATGGCCGCGGACAACCGGCCGTAGACCCGCGCAGCCTCGGCGTCGAACGGGATCGGGTCGAACTCGTTCTCAACGCGCTGGAGTATCTCCATCCGCCGCGCCCGTTCCGCATGCTCGTCGTACAGGTCCTGCTCGTCGTTGCGCCGCACCTGGTGCGGCCCGGCGGACAGCTCCGCCAGTGTCACCACGCTGATCGCCATCTCGTCCGGAAGCTCGGCAACGTTGACCCAGCGGCGCAGGATCAGGATATTGGTGTCCAGCAGGCCCTGCCGGGCGGATTCACCGGTCATAGGCGCTCGTCGCCTCATGGTCAGCCGCCGTGTCCTGGTCGGCGCGGAACGCCGCCAGATCGGCGTCAGGAGCGTTGCGCGACATCGCGGCGAACTCCTGCCGCGAGACGAACCGGCGCCGACGCCGCATTGGGACGAGCTGCCCGATCTGATGACCATCCCGAGTTACCGTGAACGACTGCCCATGCTCGACGGCGTCCATGATTTCCCGCGACCTCGACCGCAGATCCCGCTGCGTGATCTCAGGGACGCCCACCCCGACAGCGTAGCACCCAGTGCCACACCGTGCCGCACCGAAAATCGCGAGTCACGCCAAACGTGATCGCTTAGAGCGCCCGAGGATAGGGCGTTCGATCAGTGAGCTGCTCATCCGTGCCCGATCCGGCAAGGCGGCGGAGGAAGGCGCCCTGGTGGTGGGCGCCGGCTGACGACAACGCGGCCGGGCGGGACGCGGGGAGCCGCGAGCCGGACAGCCCTGTTGCCGGGCGCTCTCAAAGCGCCCGGCAACAGGGACGCGGCGTCGCGGGGCTGGGGCACGTTCATCGCCGCCCCGGATCACGGCCAGCCGTGCCAGCGCGGATGCGTTACCCGCTCCGCCCGCGGGACCCGTAGCTTGTGCACGACGCGCTCGGCCCCGTCCACAACGTGCGCGCATAGCGCGCAGCCGAGTCCAGCCCGGCCAGGGCGAGGCCACCACGCACCAGAGCCCTCCAAGCACGCGCGTCGGCGAGCTGCCGGACGCGCGACATCCCCGTCTGGCCGGGTTGGTGCTAGCACCGATGTCACGGGACCGTGCCGCGCATAACGTGACACGAGCTGCCGCAGGGCGAGGCTTGCCTGGCGGGAAAGCTGTCGATCATACCTGTTGGGGGGTGATCCGATGGGTGATTACCGCCGCCGGCAGGAACGATCACCATGGGCTTCACTGGCTCGGGAAGCTTCGCCAGAATTTCGTGCAAATCAAGGTAAAAAATGTTCTTAATTCGCTATAACGGCAGGACTGGCGCCGGGCCGGAACGCTTCTTGCCCGCCCGTCAGGGCTGGGCATCGATCGCTCCTGCCGGGCGGGCTGAGACGCCAACGGACCGGTGGGACGACCCATCAGCGGACGGAGGTGACAGATGGCTACGGCGACGCCGGACACCATCGGCACCGTGCTCACCCAGCTGCTGACCGCGGCGGCGGATGCCGCGCGGGACGGCGGCGACCGGCTCGGCGACCTGCTCGAGGAGGCCGAGGGCGCACCCGAGCGGCTCGTGGACGACATCAGGCTGTTCGCCGAGCAGCAGCTCGACCGGCTCAAGCAGCTCGTCAACCCGCCGGACTGGTGGAACCTGCTCGTGATCGCCCTGCTGGCGATCCACGAGCTCGACCCTGACCACCTGCTGGTCGGCACCTGCCAGGTGCCCGACTGGGCCCGGATGCTGACGCTGACCTACCTGCCGGCGACGCCGGACGCCGTCCAGGCCTCGGTCACCCTTGGGCTTGCTCTGACGGGCGACGGGCAGCATGGCTCGATGATCAGAATCAACGGCGCGCTCGACGGCGTCCAGATCCCGTCCGGCGGCGGCCCGCTCACGGTGGGCATCGCGACCGACCCCGGCGGGACCGCCACCTGGCTCATCCCGTTCGGCGGCCCGGTGACCGCGCCCAAAGGCGCCGACGGCACCGGTGGCGTGCGACTGTCCGTGGCGCTCACGCCTGGCCTGGACCAGGACGTCGGCGTCGCCCGGCTGAGCGTCGGCAAGGTGCGGCTCGAGCTGGCCCTGCGGTATCCGGCGCAGCCGCCGGACCACCCGCTGTGGCGGCTGTCGGTGGGCCTGAGCGGCGACGGCGGCCAGCCGGGGCTCGACGCCGAGCTCGACCTGCAGAGCCTGCTCGGGCCGCTTGGCTCGATCGTCGCCCTCAGCCCGCCGGACATCCGGTACTCGCCGCGGCTCCTGCTCGCGGCGGACGAGTCCCCCCAGTTCACCCTCGGCCCGAGCTGACGGAGTCACCATGAGCGGGAATGGCTGGATCATCGGCACCCTGGACGTCGCCGGGCGCCCCGACGGGACCGCGAGCACTGTCAGCGTCGACCTGGGCGTCAGCGCCGGCCTCGACCTGCCGGGCCTGCGGCTGCGGGTGGACGACGCGCGCGTCGAGGCCCAGCTCAGCGTGCGCCTGCGACCGCCAGGCCTGGAAATGCGGGCCGTGCCGATGCTGCCGGCGGGGGCCGGCGCGGAGCTGACGTTGCCGGGTGTGACGGGCAGCGGCTACCTGCGCCGCGACGGCGACCGGTGGGCCGGCGCGCTGTCGGCCCGGCTCGGGCCGGTAGCGGTGAGCGGGTTCGGCATCCTCGACCTGAGCGGCGGTGGCCTGTCCCTGGTGGCGCTGCTGGCGGCCGAGTTCGACGTCCCCATCCAGCTGTCGTTCGGGTTCACGCTGGTGGGCGTGGGCGGGCTGGTGGGCCTCGGCCGGCGCCCCGACATCCCGGCCCTGCAGGCCGCGGCCAGCTCCGGGGACCTGTCCCGGCTGCTGTTCCCCCGCGTCCCGATCGTCGGCGCCGACCGGCTGCTCCCGGTGCTGAACGGCTGCTTCCCGGCCGCGCCGGGCAGCGCGGTCGCCGGCCCGATGCTGAAGCTGGGCTGGGGCACGCCCACAGTGGTCGCGGCCACCATCGCGGTCCTCGCCAGCGACGACGGGGTGGTGATCCTTGGCCGCGTCGCCATCACGCTGCCGTTCGAGCAGGCGGCGCTGATCCGGCTCGAAGCGCTCGTTTTCGGGACGATCACCGGGGACGGCCTGTCCATCGAGGCGACGCTGGCGAACTCGCGGATCGTCGGCATCCCGGTCGACGGCGAGCTGCGGCTGCGCCTGCGCACCGGGGACGACCCGCTGTTCGCGCTCTCCGCTGGCGGCTTCCATCCGGCCTTCACCCCGCCCGACGGGATGGCGGGGATGACGCCGATCCATACCGAGATCTCCCCAGGCCCGATGCTGCGCGCCCGGCTGGCGGCCTATCTGGCCGTCACCACCGAATCGGTCCAGTTCGGCGCGCGTGCCGACCTGCGGGCCGGAATCGATGGTTTCAATATCTCGGGCCATTTCGCGTTCGACGCGCTGATCCAGCTCGACCCGTTCGGTTTCGCCGTCGACTTCTCCGCCCGGGTGAGCGTGGAGTGCGCCGACTTCTGCGTCGGCAGCCTCGGCCTGAGCGGGCACCTCTCCGGCCCCAGCCCGTGGCGCATCCACGGCCACGCCAGCGTCTCGGTGCTGTGGTGGGACGTCGACGTGGACATCCCCGAGCTGACCTGGGGCTCGTCGGACGCGCCGCGGCTCCCGAAGCCGCGCGCCCCGCTCGACGTCCTGCTCGGCCAGCTCCGCACCGCGTCGAACTGGACGGCGAGCACCGCGCCCGTCCCGGCGGTGGTCGAGCTGCGCCCCGGCCCGGATCACGGTGCCGCCGCCGTCCACCCGCTGGCTGAGCTGCGGTTCGCGCAGACCGCCGTGCCGCTCGGGGTCGCCCTGCAACGGATGGACGGGGTCCCGCTGCCCGCTGCGGTGACCCTGCGGGTGAGCGCGGGCGACCAGGAGCCGCCGCTGACCATGACACCCGCGGCGTTCGCCCCGGCGCAGTTCCTCGCCCTCGACGCCACCAGTGCGCTGGCCGGCGCCGGCTACGCACAGTTCGACGCGGGGTTCCTGCTCACGCCGAACGCGGTCGTCCTCGGGCCGCAGGGCTCCCGCTCGATCGGCCCCGAGCTCTGTGTGATCGCCCGGCGGTTCCGGTTCCCGACGACCGTTTCTCTCGGGCCGCCGCTGGCCCTGGCGGCCACGGCCGGCCACGGCCACGCCCCCGTGGCGGTGGCCAGCCCGCTGGTGCGGCTGCGGGATCCCGGCGCCGCGGTCGTCGCCGGCCGCGCGGCGCTGCTCGCCGCGGGTG
>NZ_CAKJTM010000150.1:0-8529 GCF_917627345.1 Protofrankia sp. CiP3
AGTCGTGCCGCGTCGGCGATGGAGTGGTCCGCGAGCAGGTCTCGAAGGCGGGTGACGACTTCCCCGATCCGCTGGCTGATCTCGCTCACCTCGTCGCACTTGGCGAGATAGGTGATGAGGGCGTCGGTGTTATGGGGTGGCCGCGGGATGGTCAGGCGGCGGAGGCTGTCGGCGCTGAGGGCACGGACCGTCGCGCCGACGCTCCGCCGGGCCAGGGTGTCCTGAACCAAGTGGGTGCCGAGGTAGTAGTAGAGGTAGTCGGCCGAAAGCCAGTCCGCGGTCGGCCGCAGTCTGATCAGCGCGGTTCCGAACGCCCATCCCTCGTGGTCGGGCTCCACTATGGCTCGGTGGCCGCTGTCCCCGATCCGGCTGTAGACGATGTCTCCTGGCTGCAGCAAGTACTGGGCCAGATCCTTCCGGGCCGCCGCGCGGTCGATCATGTAAAGGTCGTCGGTCGCGATGCGGTGCTTGTTGATGTCGGGAGGTCGAAGTAGCGGGACCGCGTCCGACTTGCGGCTTCGAGGAAGATATTTTCGGCCGGATGGCCCGGTCTTCACATCGCATATGGTCCCAAGCTCGCAGGATCCCCGGCTGTCCGCTGCCGACGAATCCGGACCTAGTTCCGTGAGAAGACGGCGAAGTGTTTCGCGAGCGTCCGCGACCCGGTGGTTGAGTTCCTCAAGCTCCTCATGAAGGGCGTGCGCCGTCACGGTGACACTCTCGGTGGCGGGCGCGAACTGCGGAACCATCGGGAGATACAGCCTCGGCTCCAACCGGTAGTCCAGCTGCCCAATCTTTTGCACGGTTGCGGTGGCAGTGACGCCGTCCACCGGGACGTACTGTCCGGGTGGGCTGGCCGCCCACGTCTGGTAGGCGCCGACGATCGTGGCATGGGCCGTGTCGCTGAGCTGATGGCGCCGGTCGTGGGCGACCGCGCCTGTCTCCAGGCGGGTGGCGTCGATGAACAGCACCTCGTCGCGGCAAGGGCGGGTACGGCGATCGAGCACCCACAGGCTCACTCCGACGGGACTCTCGGAGAACAGCTTCGCGGGTAGCGCGATGACACAGCGGACGATTCCCGCGTTCACCATGTCACCACGGATCCGCTGCTGCTGCGGGTTGGTCTTCGCAGCGGCGCTGGTGGGCATGATGACAGTCGCCCGACCACGCTCGTCGAGCACGGACAGGCAGTGCTGCAGCCAGGCGAGATTGCCATCGTCCCGTGGCGGCTGGCCGAACTCCCATCGGTCGCTGCGGACGAATTCCGCGCCCCAGTCCTTCTGATTGAACGGCGGGTTGGTCAGGACGACGTCAAAGCTTCCGAGCAGTCCCGTGCCATGATGGCGTAGCGCGTTTTCTGGCCCCGGGCCCAGGTCGGCGGGCAGGCCGTGGATGGCGGCGATCAGCTTCGCCATCCGCCAGGAGTGTGCGCCGCGGGCCCGACCGTGCATGACCTGCTCGGGCTCGCTGGTCTCGGTACGTCCGGTCCGGGCCCGTAGTCCAGCGGCGATCAGCAGCTCCCCGGAGCCGCAGCAGGGGTCGTAGATCCGCTCGCCGGGACGCGGCGCCAGCAGATCGGCGACAAGACGGGCGACGGTGGGCCGGGTGACGAAGTCGGACCCCGGGCGCCTGCGTTCCTCCGCGTCTTGGTCGAGCACGTACTGGCTGACGACCGGCCCGATCTCCGCCTCCGGTACGCCCGCTCCCGGCAGTGTGCCGAGCGCGTTCTCCATGGCCCCGGCCAGATGCAGGATCCGCGGTTCTGGCGGCAAGCTGCCGAGAACATCACGAAGCACATCCCAGAGCCCGGCGGAGTGAACGTGCTGGGCCTTCATCATCGCCTCAAGCTGAGCGATGTCCGCGCCCTGCGCATAGGAGCGGCGCAGCGCGGCCCAGCCTTCGGGATCTGCCTGACGAAGATAGGCTAGGGCCAGCAGGCGCTCCGCCCGGGTTCCGGTGCTTGCCGAATCCCACATCGTCGAGAGCTGCTGCCACAGCGGCGACAGCAGCCGTCTGGACGCGGCCCCGTGGCCCGCACCGGAGGCCGCCGCGTCTGCCGGGGGCAGCCGCAGGCTCTCGCGGAACCGGTGACCGAACGTCGACCCCGATGTTTCGTCCGGCCGTCGACGCGGGCGATCGATCGTATGCGTGTCGAGCCAGATCGCGACCTCGACCGCCGCGAACCGCTGCGGGCTTGATCGACCTACCGGGTGCGGGAAGTTCGTGTACCGCCGCGCCCAGTTACTGACCGCCTGCGTCGTCACGCCGGCTGCTGAGGCGATCTCCTCCCGGGTCACGAGCCGTTCGGCCCCTTCACCGGTCATCCTTGGTCACCCCGTCGGGAGTGCAGCAGCCGAGCCAGCCGGCGCGTGCGGGCGTCGCTGCCCACCACCCAGCTCAGGAACCCGATGAGAGTGGCAGTGACGAGCACAACCGCCACCGAGCCCGGCAGCGACGGGCTCCATCCAAGACCCAACACGACCGGAGCGGCTCGAGGCAGCCGCCCATCCCCCCAGGGCCATCCCGGCAGTTTCCACGGCGGCCAAGGCCGCCCCGCACCCGTTGATCTCATGGCGGCAACGTTCGCAGACGTCCCCTGCCGCAATCAAGTGCGTAGTTCGCTTACGCCCTAATCTGTTTCATCGGCACACGCAGGACGCCGCCGGGCGTCGCGCTGTGAACGCGCGTGAGGCGGTGCCGCAGTCGTGCGGTCGTGGCCTGTCTGGGGGCGATAATGGTCGGGTGACCGTCGACCTGCGTGACAGCCGGATTGCTGAAGTGTGCCGGCGCTACGGCGTCGCCGAGCTGTCCGTTTTCGGCTCGGTGGCGCGCGGCGACGATATCGGTTCCTCAGACGTCGACCTACTGTATGTGCTGGCGTCCGACTCGACGCTTGGCTTCGAGATCGTCGATCTCCGAGACGAGCTCGAGAAGATCGTCGGACGTCGCGTCGACCTGGTGCCCAAGTCCCGGCTGAAGTGGGTCATCCGCGATCAGGTGCTCGCGGAGGCGAGGATCCTCTATGCGGCGTGACGAGCTGTATCTCGTCGACATGATCGAAGCGGCGGCGGCCGCGACGACGTTCGTCCAGGACGTCGATGAGGCCACGTTCGCAGCGAGCGACCTGATCCAGAGTGCTGTTCTCCAGAAGCTGCTGGTGATCGGCGAGGCGGCCGGGCGGGTCTCACCCGAGATCCGTGCTCGCTGGCCGGATGTGCCGTGGCGATCCGTACAGGCTTCCGCAACATCGCCGTCCATACATACTTCGACGTCGACTGGTCAATCGTGTGGCGCATCGCCACGACCGCGCTGCGCGAACTTCAGGAGCAACTGACAACGCTCCTCAAGACGGAGTTCCCGCTCGTCGCCAGCCAACTCGACCAGCCGCACTGACCACGAGCACATCGCCCTGGATCCGGAACCGCCGGAAAGCTGATAGTCCCGGGCGGATCGGGGCTGTGAGACCCCACCCGGTCGGGGTCGAGACGAATGCGGCCGAACCCGGTCCCGACAGGGGTTGGGGGGCCGGGTCCGGCCGCAGGTGAGCGCCTACCTAGTGCTGGCTACTTGAGGGCGACGCCTCCGGAGTTGCGGTAGGCGATCGTCTTGTTGATCAGGTTGCCGCCGTCGGTCTCGGGCGTGGTCTGTTCGGACCATCCCGCGCCGAACAGCAGGGCCGCGACATGGGCATCGGCCACCTGGGTCATGTGCGAGAACAGCCAGTCCACCTTGTCGTCCTGGTAGTGGCTGGGCGTGTTGTTCTGCGCCATGTTTCCCACCGGGATCTGCCACAGCAGCACCGGCTTGCCGACCGCCTCGGCCATCGTCTTGTAGAAGCTCAGGGCGGTGGCGGCCTTCTGGTCGGTCCAGAAGGTGTCCTTGCCCCCGTGCGCCGGCTGGGCGTACCAGCCCGCGTCCCGGTCGGAGATGTCGGTGACCAGGAAGTCGCCGGCGTTGGCGCCGAGGTCGACGTAGTCGCTCTTGCACTTCTCGATGTTGCTCTGCCAGTCGAAGCAGGACATGTGCAGGCCCACGCCGGCGTTCGGCGCGTACTTACGGGTCATCGCGATCATGCACTGGGCCAGGCCCGAGGCACTGTTCTCCTGGGAGCCGCAATCGGTCGAGTTCGCCGACCTCACCTGCGCCGGAACCTGGTGCAGATTGCCCAGCGATCGGGCGAAGCCCCAGAAGTCCGGCTCAAGGTCGATCAGGTCCCGCGACGTGCCGATCTTCTGCAGGAAGAACCGGTAGTCGTTCAGGTACTTGCCGAGCAGGTCGGCGTTGTTGATGACCTTGACCTCGTCCGGGCCCTCACTCAGGCCGGCCATACCTGCGACGTCGATCAAGGAGTACCAGTCCCAGACCATCCCCTGCGGGTGCGCCTTGCCCTGGTAGGTCGCCTTGGCCACGGAGTTCTCACGCACGGTGATCTGAGTACCGGGTGCGGTGGTGGGGCCGGTCCAGCACCCCCACCAGTTCGACCATGCCGGATCGCAGCGCGCCGCCGTGTACGCGGCCGGTGTAGGTGCGGGCTGGCTGTGCACGTAGCTGTACTGCAGGTCGAACGGAGCGGCGGACATCGAGGCGTCGGACATCGAGCCGCCGACCAGCACCGTGCTGCTGCCCATGAAGGTCTTGGTCGAGCTGCCGCTACTGGTGGGCGATGCCCCGCCCGGGGTGCTACTAGCAGCCGAGGAGGCCGACGAGGAGGCCGATGGTGTGGTAGCGGGCTGCGTGGTTACCGCTGAAACCGTCGGCGTCGGCGTCGGTGAAGGGCTAGCCGCGGATGTGGGCACCTTGATCGGGTTACACGCGGTGGCCACGCAGAGCGTCATGCCAATTCCGAGCATGACCGCAGCGGGCCGCCGGGACTGCGATGGTCGAGCTGCGGCACGGCGTCGTCGCGCGAGGGCGGACAGGGGCATGAACTCTCCGTTGTCGTGTCTACGCGACCGCGAGGTCGCACGGGTTGGGCCCCCAGCCGTTGCGACCTTAATGACAACCTTTGGGGCATGTCTACATCGATGCCCGAGTTGTTACCACCTTGAGCTGATGTAGGTGCCTCGTCGACGGTCGTGGCACCGTCATGAGACCACGGCCCTGCGGCGTCGACCCGGCCCGTGCCGACCGCGTCCTGGCCGCCGATTCTGGGGTGCGCCGGGACGGCAAGCTACCTGCCCGCATCCTGAAGGGTGCAAGTATGCGATCTCGCTGGTCAGGTGCTTGATCAGGCGGCTCGTTGATATTCGTGGAGGAGGCCGCCGAGGCGGTTGGCGCGTCTGATCGGGCCGCTCGGATCGCCGGCTGAGGCCGGCCGATCGGGCATGTCGAGGGCGAGGCGGTGGTGGGGCCGAGCGGTGTTATGGTGCTCGACGTAGATCGACAGGATCTGTTCCGCGTGGCGCCGATTCCAGATCAAGGTCCAGTCCAGGCACGCGGCGCGGACGGTGCGCACCCAACGTTCGGCGAAGGCGTTCGCGCGCGGCGCCGGACACGCTGGACTGCGACTCGGCCGAGGTGGAGGTCTACGGCCGTCAGAAGCGCGGTGTCGCCTATACCCACGACGAGAAGAGGGCCGGCCGGCCGTTGCTGGTCAGCTGGGCGCGCACCGGGCTGACGCTGGCGGCCCAGCTGCTCGCCGGCAACCAGGACCCGCGGCCGTTCGTGACCGCCCTGATGCGTCGAGCGTTGGCGGTGCTGCCTGATGCGGTGTGCGCGCCGCCACTGTTCCGGTGTGACAGCGCTTCTTCTCGGCCGGGTTCATGCGCGCCATGGTCGCCGCCGGCGGCGACTTCGCGATTGCCGCGCCGCGCAGCCAGGCGCTGTGGCGGGCGTATGCCGCCATCCCCGAAGACCGGTGGGTCGACGCCCGCGATATGCGCGGCGCGCAGGTCACCGCCTGCGACTACGCCCCGGCCGGTGCCCCGGCCGGCACCTACACGATCGTGCGACGGGTGAAGGTCCGCACCGACGAGGTCTCCACCGACCCGCGCTCCCGGCTGCGACGCACGATCCCGACCGGCCAGCTACAACTGATGCTCGACGGCGTCGCCGACCACGGCTGGGCCGTCAGCTTCCTCGTCACGAACATCCCCGCCGACGAGCCCGACGGGATCGTCGCCCTCGAGTGGTGGTTCCGCGGCCGCGCCGACGTCGAAACAAGGATCAAGGAACACAAGCTCGGCGCGGGACTACGGCACCTGCCCTCCGCCGACCCGACGATCAACCGGGTCTGGATGTGGGTGGCGATCCTCGCCGGCTGGATCTCCGCGTTGCTGCAGGCCATCACCGGCTACGACCAGCACACCGGCCGCGCGCACGCCCCGACCCTGCCAATCCCCGGTGGCCTCGCCCCGCGCCAGACCCATGAATCCAGGACCACGCCAGGACACCACAGAACCCGGCCAGGCCGGGCGTGTCATCCCTCATCTGCCCACAGCACGTCATATGTGTGAACACACACCACGACGGCGCGGGCTCCCCGGCAAGCCGGACCGGTGAACACGAGGGCCGCAACGTCCGACAACTCAAGAACCGCCAGCGTCGAGGGTATCTGTCCGGAAAAGCCGGAACCCGTCGACGCGGGGCGCAGAACAGGCCAGTGTTCAACGATCTGCTGGAAAAGCATGTGTCGCCTTGACCGCTTGATTCCGCCCGATCTGACCGTCGCCGGCGCTGTCACCCATCCGATATCTGTCTGACGGTGCAGGGTGAGCGCCTGCCGCAGGTCCGCAATGTCCTGCCCGCGAGGGCTTCGAGCCGGGCCATCCGGATGAGGCCACGCGGCCGGATCACGGCCGGCTTCCGGCCTGGTCGTAACCGCCTCCGGGCCGGCACGATCATGAAGCTGGCGAGCTTGCCGACCCAGACAGCGTTCGCATTGTGCGAGCTTGACGTTAAGAGCGACCGGCAATAGGGGACGCCGCGTCGCGGGGCTGGGGCACGCCCTGCTCTCAGTGCGACGCCGTGGCGGGAACGCGAAGCGGCACCGTGCGCGGCGGCCAGTCACCTCGCCGCCGCCACGAACCGGCTTGGACTGGCTGAGCCCGTCGACCCGGCGTCGCGCCGCTTTCATTCCCGCGATATCCAGGTGCTCGGCGCGCAACGCCTCACCCGTGCGCTGATCGAGGCGATCGGCGATCCGCGGCTGCGAGTCCTCCTCACCCGCCTCGGACACCGGTCCGACGGCCCGCTCGGCCAGCTCCCTGGCGCGATCGACCAGGCCATCGACAGCGTCGAGATCCTCACCTAACCGGATCGCCGCCGCGACTACGCACCCGTGCTTGGACTCGGGGCCTGAGAGTCCCGGCGCGCTGGTCCAATGGCGCGCGGACGTCGGGCGCATCGTTCGTGCTGGGGGCGCGGTGTCCGTCGGCGGATAGCTAGCAGCAAGCCGCCGACATAGAATCGAGCGAAACGAGCATGTCGATCGCGACGATCGTCTTGGAGGCCGTTCATGACCTCATCGAACCGAACCGAACCGCTCCACGACGAGACGTACCTGCCCGACGAGGACACGGGCGAGATCATCAACTTCCTGGCCGCGCTTCGCGACCGCGGCCGGCAGACCGCCGACCCGCGGCCTCGGCTCACCGGCCCGGATGGGCACAGCGTCGAACTTCCCGAGCCGATGTTCGACGTCCTTGTGCAGGTCGCCGCGGCAATGAAGGCGGGCCTGGCCGTCACGGTGGCCCCGCACCATCTGACTATGTCCACCCAGGAAGCCGCCGATCTGCTCCGGATCTCCCGCACCACCCTGGTTCGGCTGCTGGAGAGCGGCGTAATCCCGTTCGAGAAGCCCAGCCGCCACCGCAAGGTCCGCCTCGACGACCTCCTCGAGTACCGTCGGCGCCAACGCCACGCCGCCGCTCTCGCCTTCGCTGACATGGTCGCCGACACCGAGCGTCTCGGCCTCTACGACGTCAGCCCCGGCGAGACCCGGGCTGCGCTGAAAGCCGCCCGCAAGAAGACCGAAGGCTGACCAGATGTTCTCCGCGCTACTCGGCACCTGCGTCCTGGTGCCCAGCAGGGCCCGCGAGGTGCGGCGTGAGCCGCATGGTAGGAATCCCTGTCCTTCAGGGTAGGGAGGACGTCAGGAGGGAGCGCCTCGGCGGCGGATCCAGGACAACAGCCGGCGTTGGGTGCGCTCTTGAGCCTGTACCGTGCTCCGTGGCGCGTGGCCGAGACCGGGGATGGGCTCCAGCGGTTCCAGCCGACGGATGGAACCGACGCCGTCGAGTTCGCCCATCTCGAAGCGACGCAGCTTCACTACCCACCACAGCACGGAACCGACCCCGCCGCCTGAGGTCTTGTACGCCCCATCAGGCAGAACGACTATCCACCCTCCCTGGCCGCTTTGCACGACCGTTGCCAAAGCCGACCCGGTGGCCACCTCCCACAACCGCACCGACCCCCCGTCGCCGCCGCTGGCGAGGGTCGCCCCGTCTGGGGAGAACGCCACCGATGACACCGCGCCGTGGTGGCCGGTCAGCTCGCGCAGCTGCCGTCCGGTCGCCACTTCCCACAACC
>NZ_CAKJTM010000151.1:0-8448 GCF_917627345.1 Protofrankia sp. CiP3
TCCTTGACGGTGGCCGCCGGAGGTGTGTCCTTGACCCGGTCGAAGTCGCTGCGGCGGGTGGCCGGGTCGACGGTGAGCAGGCCGAGCATTCGGGTGCGCTCGGCGGCGTCGAGCCGGCAGGCGACCGTGGTGAACAGGGCGGTGTTGACCTCGGTGCGCACCGTGGCGGCCATCGTGTCGAGGGTGGTGTAGCCCGGCAGTTCGCAGCGGGCCTTGACCAGCTCGTCCAGCGCCGCGTTGATCATGTCGGCGGGGTTGTCCTTGACCTGGGCCGCCGCGCGCAGCGCGACCTCGGCGATCGCGCGGACCTCCGCCGGTTCGTGGGTCACCCCCAGGCGGGCGCGGACCCACCCGCGGTGTCGTTTCGCGGTGCTGGCCGCGTCGTGTTCGGCGGCCACCGATTGGTCCAGGCCCAGCTGGCCGCGCACGTGCGCCACCACGACGTCCGGGACCTCGGCCAGGTTGGGGAAGTAGCCCAGCCGCTGGTAGCTCTTCAACAGCACCAACAGCGCCAGCCGGTGCTGCTCTGTGGTGGTCTTCTCCTCGGCCCAGGCGGTCTCGTCCGCGGCCGGGGTGAACGCCTCGCGCAGCTCCCGCGCCGAGGTCGTCCGCTTGAACCGCGGGTAGGCGGTCCGGTCGACCGACGCCACCTGCCACCCCCGTCTCCACCCTCGCCGACGCGGTTGGCAGGTTACCGGCTACCCCACGGCGACCGGTAACGGGGGGTAGCCGGGTAGGTGGTCCCTTTCTTCCGTATCTCGGTGGCACCCCCGCTAACGCCACTGACCGTTCGGTTGCTGCTCAAGCCCCTTGCCGCAGCCACGCCACGACACCGTCAAAGATCGCTTTCGGGCCCGCCCCGGTGGTCCACGCCCGGTGATCGATCCACCTGGTCAGCTCGTCGCGGACGCTGGCGAACTCCCGCCAGCCGTCGACCCGGCAGATCTCCCGGCGGTGCTCCCACTTGGTGTTCGCCCGCTCGACATACGACTTCACGCAGGACGGGTCGGCGATCTGCAGCTGCGCTGCGAGCTCGTCGAGGACCACCGACGGGACGTCGAGGGGGTCTTCCAGGAACCGTACAGTCGTCAGCTGTAGCGAGAATCCGAGCCGGCTGGCATCGCCACGTCGCTTGGCGATCAGCTTGCGATCCTCGTCGTCGAGGAAGAAGAACCGCTCAAGCTCATCGACAGAAGGCGCGCCGTCGAAACAGCCGTACGCCGCGACCTGCCTCGCGTTCAGGAAACCCTTCTCTTCCTCCTCAACCGCTTCGACCGCAGACACGGAACGTAACCTACGCGCCACACGCCATGATCACTGTCCCGCGCTCAAGCGCCAGTTTCTGCAAGATCGTTGGTCGCGGGCCACACCCTTCACCGGCGGCGGAAGAACCCGTCGACGTCGCGCGCCCGCGCCCGCGCCATCCGTTCGCGGGTCAGCGCCATAGCGGTAGCCCCGTCGACCAGGCATCCGGCGAGCAGTTCCCGGGCGTCGGCGAGGACATCCGGCCGGTCCGGATGCCCCGGTACCCACTGCTCCGCCTCGCCCACGGTCAGCTCCACCCAGCCGTCCGCGAGCGGGCGCGCACCCGGCGGGGGGCCGCCCAACCGCTGCACGTGCCCGGGGGATAGCACCTGATACCACATCCCGTCCGGTACCAGCAGCTCCGGCACGTGCTCGCCGCCCGGTCGGTGCGCCCCGGGCGCGACCGGCTCACGATCCGTCCAGTGCGCGGACAGCAGGTCCCGGGCGTCCGGTACCGCGGTGACCCCGGCCCAGGCGAACTCACCGGCGTGGGCCCGGGCGAGATCGCGCTGACCCACCATGGCCGCCGCGACCTCCGCGCCGGTCCACCCCGCGCCGGCCGCGGTCAGCGCCGCCTGCGGCAGCGTCCCCAGGAATTTGCCGTCCACCGCGGCGGCGTAGCCGGCGGTCTCGAAGTCGCTGGCCACCACCGCGACCGGGGCGTACGTCGCGAGCGCGGGGACCAGCGCCGCCGCCACCGTCGGCCAGGTCAGCGCGACCTCGGCCGACACGATCACCCCATGCGGTGGCAGGTCCGGCTGACCGGCGCGGACCCACGCCGCGGCCAGGTCCAGCAGGTAGTCGGGCGCTCCGCGAGGGGCATCACCCAGCGGTACGCCGAGCGGTCCGCGCAGCCATGCCCGGGCCGCCGGACCGAACCCGGTGACCGTGGAGTACCGGTCCCCGATCCGCTCCGGCGTGTCGACCCGCGCCTCTTCGACGCCGGCCCCGGTCAGGTGCCGGGCCACTAGGTCCGGCACGGTACGGACGATCGACGCCGGGGCCGCGCCGAAGTCCACGATCAGCAGCTGGCCACCCGGTACGGCGATCACCGGCGACAGGTACGCCGGGCCCAGCGCCGCGATGTCCGCCAGCGCCGCGGCCAGTGCCGAGCGGAGCCGGGCCGAATCCTCCGGTGAGCTGACCCGCAGCAGCAGGTTGCTGCCGCTGCGCCACCGGTCCAGCAGACCCCGCTCGACACTGACCGCCATCTGTTCGCTCCCTACACTGGGACGACCGGCACTTCCGGAATGATCGGGATCGGGATGCACCAGACGCAGGGCGGCGCCCCCTGCTCGGCCTCGCTGTTCCCGTTGTCCTCATTCTCGTCGGCCTTCGCCCGGGCGCCCGAGGGTACCCGGTCCCCGTCGTCGGCGAAGTAGACGTGGCCGGGCTTGTTGCCTAGCCCCCACACGTACACCTCGGTCGGGAAGATCGTGTACCAGTGCGGGTATACCGGGAAGGTGGTCGCCCAGTGCTGCAGTTCGGTGCCCCGCTGGAAGGTGATGTCGTACCAGTACAGCGCGGTGTCCTGGTATCGCTGCAGCTGGGCGTCCACGTCAGCCGTGGTCGACTCACCCTCATACCGCTTGACCTCGTAGATGTTGGTCTCCTTGGTCACGATGTCGATCCGGAACCCGGCGTACCCGATGTCCGGGGCCACCCCCGGCACGCCCGGGTTGTCGCCGACCTCCCAGTCGATGTCCTGGCTGATGTACGTACCGAGCCCGAGCTGGTCGTCCTTGAACCGGCTCCACCACGACTCCTCCTGGCGGGCCAGCTCGTTGATCGCCAGGGCGTGCGCCGCCTTCTCCTCGGCACCGGAGTTCCACAGGTCGCCGAGGCAGCCCTCGTCGCCGTTCAGGCAGTCCTCGGACATGTTCCATCCGCGCGTCCACAGCGGACCCCGGCCCTGGAAGCACTTCTCGTGCCGGCCGAGGTCGTTGCCCGGGTCCGGGTGCTCCCAGCAGTGCAGCCAGGCCGGCGGCTCCTGGAGGAACGACAGGAGCTGGCCGATGAAGTCGAACAGCGCGAACTTGCCGGCCGGGTCGACCTTGTCGAGCGGGTCGCTGTCCGCGTACGGGTACGGGCTGGCCGGCCGGGTCTGCCCGACCAGCGTGGAGAGCGGGTCGCGGGAGGTGAACAGACCGGTGTCCGGCTCGTACCAGCGGGCCCGCAGGTACACTGCGTCGTCGCCGATCGATAGCTCGCCCCGGTACCCGAAGCGGGGCCCGGTCAGCGAGGGCTGGCCGGCGTTGTCCGGGCTGCCGAACACGTCGTACCGCAGCCCCTGCGCCCAGTCCGCGGTCTGCGGCGTACGCACCGCCGAGCCGTACACGTCGCGGGAGAACACGTCCGAGCCGTGCGCGGTGTCCGCGGACACCCGCCCGTACCCGTAGACGAAGTCGGTCACGCCGTCGGCCTGGAGGATCTGCGGAACCTGGTCGCCCACGCTCCACTGGAAGTGCGCCACGTCACCCGGGTCGTGCCCGGTGACGAAGCCGACGAGCAGCCCGTCCCCGTTGTAGGTCAGCCGTTGGACGGTCGTCTCGCCGCCGTGGGTCACCGTGCGGGTCGCCGCCTGGCCGAACGAGTTGTAGTCGATGTTCAGCGAGTCGACGTGCCCGGTCTGGCTGATCAGCCGGCCGGACGGGTCGTACCCGTAGTCAACGTGCTGCGGGCCGTCGTCGCTGGACACCAGCTGGTCGGCGGCGTCGTACCGCAGCGTCTTGCGGGTACCCGGCCCGGTGACCCCGGTACGGTTGCCGTCGGCGTCGTACGTGATCGCCATGGCGTCGTGCCCAGGCGTGTCCACGCTCACCAGCTGACCGGCCCTGTCGTACCCGAACTGGTAGGTCCGGCCCTGGTCGGACTGCTTGATGACGCGGCCATCGGCGTCCCGTACCAATGTGGTGTCCTGTCTCGGGCCGTTGGCCCCGGCCTCCTGGTACTTCACCAGCAGCCCGCCGTCATAGCCGTAGCCGCGGGAGATGCCGTCCGGCAGCTGCTCCGCGAGCACCAGCCCGTCCGGGTTGAGCGTGTAGGTGGTCGTGCCGGCGCGCGGGTCGGAGATGCCGGTGAGCCGGCCGTCGTTGTCGTACGAGTACTGCACGGTCAGCTTGTCGGGGTAGGTCAGCCTGATCCGCCGGCCGGCGGCGTCGTAGCCCAGCGCGTAGCTAGCGCCGTCCGGCTCGGTGTAGGACGCGATCCGGTTCGCCGCGTCGTAGGTGTAGGCGGTGGTACCGGTGGCGTCGGTCATGCTCGCCCGCCGCCCGCCGGCGTCGTACGTGTAGGACTCGGTCGTGCCGTCCGAACCGGTGCGCTTGAGCAGCTCGCCGACCGCGTCGTACGCCATGCGCAGCGTCTTGCCGGCCGGGTCGGTGACCGAGGTGAGGTTGCCCGACTCGTCGTACATCTGCTTGGTGACCCGGCCGAGCGGGTCGGTCGACGAGGTCTGCCGGCCCGCCGAGTCATACGTGTACCGGGTGACCGACCCGCTGGGCTCGGTGATCGAGGTGAGGTTCCCGGCGCCGTCGTACGTGTACGCCGTAGCCGCTCCGTTTCCGTTGACGCTGCGGGTCAGCTGCCCGGCCGCGTCGTACTCCAGATGCTTGGTGGAGCCGGTCGGGCTGGCCACCGAGGTCTGGTCCCCGCGCGGGTTGTACCCGTACGCGGTGACCCCGCCGCGCGGGTCGGTGGTCTTGGCCAGCCGCCCGGTGGCGTCGTACTCGAACCGGACGACCAGACCCGCCGCTGACGTCTCCGAGGTCCTGCGCCCGTCGGCGTCGTACGTGTACCTTGTTACGCCGCCCATCGCGTCGGTGACCGACACGAGGTGTCCGGCGGCGTCCCACGTGTTCGTGGTGACGTGGCCGAGCGGGTCGGTGGTGGTGAGCAGGTGGCCCGCCGCGTCGTAGGTGTACCGGGTGACCGCGCCGGTGGGATCGGTCCGTGAGACCACCCGACCGTTCGCGTCGTAGGCGGTACGCGACACATTGCCGACCGGGTCGTTGACGCTGATCAGACGCCCGTTGCCGTCATACTCGTAGGTGGTGGTACGGCCGGCTGCGTCGGTGCTGGCGACGACCAGGCCACGGCTGTCGTACCGGGTCACCTTGGTACCGGCCGGCGCGGTGCGCTGGGTCTGCCGCCCGTCCGCGTCGTACCCGTAGCTGATCACTGCACCAGCCGCGTCGCTGACCGAGCTGACGCGGCCGAACGGGTCGTAGGAGAACTTCTCGGTACCTCCGTTCGGGTTCGTGGCGGTCTCCACGTTCCCAGTCAGCCCGTACTCGTACGTCGTGGTACGGCCGAGCCCGTCGGTGCGGCCGGCGAGCCGCCCGTTCGCGTCGTACGTGTTCTTCGTCGTCGCGCCGGTCGGGTCGGTCACGTCCAGCAGCAGGCCGGCGGACGAGTAGTGGTACCGCGTGACCGCGCCGCCCGGATCCGTACAGGCGACGAGACGACCGGCCGGGTCGTAGTCGTATTTCGTCACCCGACCGAGCGGGCTGGTGACGGTGGTGTTGTGGCCGACCGCGTCGTACCCGAACTTCGTGGTGCCGCCCACGGGATCGGTCACCGAGGCCAATCGCCGCCCGGCGTCGTACGCATAGGAGGTCTTGGCTCCGGTCGCGTCCACGGCCTCGGTGACGAGCCCGGCCACGACGGTGTTCGAGCTGACTGCTCCGCTCGGATTGGTCACCTGGCTGGGGATCCGGTCGTCCCCGGTGTAGCCGTACTTGGTGACCGCGCCACTCGCGTCCGTCACGCTCGTGACGCGGTCCTGCGCGTCGTACGCGTACCGGGTGGTCGCCCCGGCGATGGTGCGGCTGACCATGTTGCCCCGGCCGTCGTACGCCAGGTCGATGGCCAGCCCACCCGCGCTGTGTGCACCGGTGACGTGCCCGCTACCGTCGAAGGTCTGGGTGAAGGTGCCGCCGGCCGGGTCGGTGACCGTGGTCAGCCGCCCGCCCGCGTCGTGCCGGTACACCGCTTGGCTGCCACCGGTGCCGGTCACCGTCGCGGTACCGGCGTCGGTGTCGTATACAAAGTCGGCGCTGCCGCCTGAGGCGTAATCTTGGTGCTTGACTCGGCCGTTGGCGTCGTACCCGTTGACGACGATGGTCCGGTCCTCGGCGTCGAGCACCTTGCCCACCAGTCCAGCGTTGCTGGCGTACTTCTCCATAAGCCCGTTGGGCCCGGTGACCGAGACGAGGAAGCCGGTGTCGTCGTACCGGTACGAGTCGGTACGGCCGTCGTTAGCCGCGACTGAGGTGATCCGACCGTCGGCGTCGTAGCTCAGTGCGAGGCTCTGGCCGGCGGAGTGGCTCACGGTGGCGAGCCGGCCATGGTCGTCGTACTGGAAGGTGATCTGCGTACCCTGCACGGACCGGGCGAGTCCGCGGCCGGAGGAGTCGAAGGTCCACACCTCACCGGACAGGTACCGCAGCGCGAACGTACTGTCGGCGTTGCGCGTGAGATCCGCATCGAGGTCCTGTGGCCGGGTGTACCCGCCGCCGCTCGCTGGGGCGAAGGTGAGCACCCGTCCGTCGTCGTCGTGGAACGACACTGATCCGTCGCCGCCGACCACGAGGTGCGCGCTCAGCGCCGGGGTCCAGCCCCGGCCGAACGGCCCGGTACTGCTGTCGAGCGAGTTGTACGTGCGGCCCCAGCCCAGCAGCCCGACCGGGAACGCGAGGTCGGCGCCGGTACGGGAGTAGTTGCCGGTGGCCGAGTTGACGCCGTTGCCGGCGATCCCGTAGAGAGGGTGGGTGCCGAATAGCTCGGCAGCCGGCCGGTTCACCAGCGGCGCGGCCTGAGCCGTGGCCACCGCCATCGTGAGCATCAGGGTAGTCGCCAGGGCACCCAACAGCCAAGGTCTCCGATGCATGGTGTACATTCACCTCCGTAAGGTAGGGATCTTTGCCGTACCGGCCTTAGAGAGCATCTCGTTCATTTTTGTGATGTTTCAGTCGGGTTTCTGGCGGTGGTGAGGCGGGGCAGAGTCGAACCATCCCGCGTCAGAGCCGCCTCAGGCGGTGCAGATGACGGCGCAGGTGAGTCGATGCCCCACCTCGCCATTCCCGAATCCTGGCAATTGCCGTGTACCGGATCCGACAAACTTCGCCTAATCTGAACGAGATGCTCTCTTAGAGCGACCGGCAATAGGCTTACAGATCTTAGTGTGACAGGTAGATCGACTCTGGTTGGCGAGGCTACGACCAGCGCCAACGTTGCGAGGAGCGCGCCTCGGCGGCGCGACTGATCGCGCCTATTGCCGGTCGCTCTTAGTTCCAGGGAGGCCACCCGGTCCCGACCGTGCACGATCTTGCTGACGCGGCTTTGGTCGAGTCCCTCGACCGCGGAGGCGATGCGGTCCTGACTGGCGGCGTCGTACTTCTTCATCAGGCGGAAGGCGGTGCCGAAGTCGCGGGCGGCGAGAGCGGCGCGCATGTCGTCGCGGGCAAGGAGCCGTGCGGACACCGTGTACGGGCCGTGCGAAAAAGCCGACATGTTTGATCAACCTTCCGGCCGGGAGAGGGGGACACGTCTCGTGGCAGGACTGGCGCCGACGGTACACGGATTACGCCCGACAGGGAGGGAAACTTCACCTAGTGAGCGGGCATGTTGCGGTCACTAACGGATTGCCGGCTGAGGCCAGGGGCCGTTCACATGGGAACGTCCTCTTTCGTTGGCTCGTGTTGTGCCGTGAGGCTGTGCCACAGCTGGCCCTGCCCCGTGTTGGGCGTTTGTCTCCGCGGGGTCGGGTCGGCGTCTAACACAGCCGATGGGACGGGACGGTGGGGCCGGTGACGGCAACCGAAGAAAACACAACAGGCGACGGAAATACGGGCGGACGGATGCCCGTCCTCTACGGCGTGGTGCGTTTCGAGCCGGGCGGGGAACGGCGGGTCCGCGACACGACGATCACGTTTGATTCGCCTGCATCGGCGGAGTTGTTCGCGGTGGAAAGCGGTTGGCACGACTATCAGGTGACGCCGCTGTTCTTCTTCGTGGACACCGTCCCGGCACCGGCGGGGGGCGGATGTTGCTGGGTGCGGCGCTGGCGCGGTCGATGCGTCGGGCCGGCGGCCGATGACCGGCGGCGGGGAGTACACGGTCACGATCTATCCTGTGGGACCC
>NZ_CAKJTM010000152.1:0-7909 GCF_917627345.1 Protofrankia sp. CiP3
AGCAGCTTACAGGCCGCACCCGGATTTTGGAGCCCAACACGCTCGCCCAAAATCTCCTCGCCGAAAAGGCCGACCTGTTCCACGCCGTCGACATCGATGCTGAGGGTCGAGGCGAACTGGGTGCTTCCCTTCCATGGGCACAACACCGGGCGCCCGATCCGGCTGTCGTAGATGGCGACCGCGCAACTCGTGGTGCCGAGGTCAAGGCCCCAGATGCAGGCGAAGCGCTCATCGGTCTCCTTGCGTGCCCGGGCGGCCCAGTCCTGGGCACGGGCCTCGAACGGGCCGCGCCGGACCGCATCGAAGGCGCCGAGCACGGCGGTCACCTCGGAGTCCCTGGACGGTGGCACTTGGCCCTCGGCGCGCAGCATGCGCAGCTCTGCGGCGGCCCGCGTGGTACTCGAGCCCTCCGCGCAGGCCCGGACGCAGAGCCGGACCAGCTGCTCGACATCGTCGGCCTGCCGGAGGAAGGCGGCCAGTCGCGGGTCTTCGATAGCTTCGTTCCCGCGTAGCCGCAGAAGGCACCGGGCCGCCTCCGCCGGAGAGCCAATCCGGACATACAGGGCGAGGGCTTCCTCCGCCTCCCGGCCTCCTCCCGTAGCCGAGCCGCCGCCAGCAGGTCGCCACCTGCCTCGAGTGACACTGCCCTGGCCGCCAGCGCGCCGGGCGAGTCATCGCCCCGCATCACTCGCTCGGCCTGTCCGAACTGGCCCGCCTCGCTGTACAGCCGGTGCGCGCGGTAGTGATCGTCGGCAGCTTCCGCGAGCCGTCCGGCGTCGGCCAGCTCGCCCGCTTCCTCCTCAAAGCGGCTCCACGCGGCATAGATCGACTTCGCGGTCTCGGAGCTGTCCCCGGCGGTCGCCTCCCGCACCTTCGCGCCGAAAAGCCTACGTCCCGCCGTGAGCGCCGCCTGCCGCCGCCGCTCCACCTCACCACGCCGCTGGCCTAGAACGGGAGCTGTCTCGTCATCCTCGGCCATTCGGTCGAGATGGCCGAGCAGGAAGTGGGCATACCGGACCGCGGCTGCAAAGTCCTGCCGATCGGCGATCAGGTCGATCTCGGGGAGGCAGTGAGCCGCCAGCAACGCGGCTCGCGCCGGTGCCTCGGCCGGGCAGAACTCCATCGCCTCGCGGAAGCGCCCGAGGCGCTCAAAGCAGACACTCGCCTCGAGAAGCCGCCCGACAGCGCGGTAGTGAGCGGCCGCCTGCTCGTAGCGGTCCGCCGCGAACAGGAGGTCAGCCGCCCGGTACCGCAACGCTCCCACAGCCGGGGGATGAATGCACTCGGCCAGCTCGAGACCGGCCTCGACGTCCGCGATCTCAGATGAGCGCAGGCAGCAGTCCACCGCGAGACGGCGCTGGTCCGCCGTGCTCGCGAGCCGCGCCGCATCCGCGCCTCGGCCCAGGTAATGCTGAACCTCGAACAGCGGCGGGAGGTGGTCGGGCGGGAGACTCGCGAGAAACGGCGACCAGACTGCCGGGTCCTGCCCGAGCTGGGTGTGGGTGACATACGTTTGCAGCACCTCGGTGAGGAACGTGACATCGAGTAGCCGCGCTGCCTGCCATCCACTGAGGTGCGTCGCCACGATCCCGGCGTCGGCCTGCCGGCCGAGGACGACCGCGAGCCTCTGCGAGGCAGAGGTGTGGAGGGTACGCCAGCCAAGCCGCCGGGCCGTCAACAACGCGACTGTCAGCGCGGCGAGATCTCCGTTGGCGACTACTGCTGTGAATCGCGGCTCGACGCGTTCAAAGGCGCGTTGGTGGTCCGCCGGATGAATCGCGGAATCGTAGGTGAAGAGAAGGCACAGCGCGGCCGGGGAGGCGTTGTCGAGTAGCTGGAGCAGCGCGTCTCGGTAGGCTTGGGCCGCCCGGTCAGCCGCCCTCGCCGTAGGTGGCGGGCGCGTGCCGTCGAAAACGCCAGCCAGAACAGTCAAGGTCTTCCGCAGACCCCGCCCGGCGCCGGCACGCACATCATCGAGGGACCGGCCGCAGTCCTCACACGGCGGATGCGGTAGCCGAAGCTGACCCACTAAACAGCCCACCCCCAAGTCCATACCGTGGCTATAGCCTGCCACATCTGGGTTTCGCCGACTCCGAGAACGGTCGTCGAACGACGGAGACCGCCGGCCGCCGGTACGAGCGCCCGTCCTCCTCGAAAATCGAGCAGGACGCTGGGAAGCCTGATCCGAGACGGCCCGCCGAGGAAAAAGGCGTCCTGCTCCGCAGCGCGCTCTGGGTCGGCCTATGGGCCAAGGTCGATGACCGTGATCTGGAGTCGAAAGGCTCCTACCGGAAGTGATCGTGCGCTGCCACCCACCACGATGCGTCGCCGCCAATTGACCGCGTTCATGCTGCTGGTCGCGCTTGGCTGACAGCGCTCTCCACCCCGGAGCCCCTCCGCCGCCCGATGACCATGACGCGGCTCGGCCCAGCCAAGCCGTCGTAACACCCGCTACTCCGCCGACGGCAGCCAGAATGTCGACGACACCCGCAATGACCTGGGCCATTGTGGTTGGGGATGTTCGGAGCGCGCCGCCGAGCGCACCAAACATGTTCTGACCTGCACGTTCACATTTTCACAAGCGTCATGACCTTCTGGTCCGCTATCAGATGGTTCGCCCGCCAGACCTGATCGACATGTCTGAATCCCCGCCTCGGCGAACGACACGGCACACAGCGGCATCGTGCGGCACCAGCAACTCCTTCTGATCTTCACGCGCTTCACGTGTGCGCGAGGTGTGCGCGAGCCCCCCGGGACGACGCCACGGCGTCGCGGTTGCACTTGGCTGCCGAGGGCAATTCTCTGAAGACCATCCGGATGTACGTCAAAGCGGCGCAGAGGTCCGAGCTAATCCAGCGTCCGCATCGGAAATGCGTCTCCACGGAATAAGGGACGGAGCCGCCGGCGTCACAGACCCGGTCGGGCACGTCCGGGCAGGGTGGTCAGCCGTTGCGCGGCTGGCCAGTCGCCGGTGGCCGCGCGGGCTTGAAGGTCGGCCTCGTGGCCTTGTTCGGCGAGCAGGTCGGCGAGGCGTTCGGCGGCTCCCTGGTCGCCGGCGTCGGCGAGGCGCGCCAGGAGATCGATCGCGTCGGGGATGTTGCCCTGCTCTGCCAGAAGGTTGGCCAGTCGCCAGGCGGCGTGGCCGTCGCCGGCGGTGGCTCGGGCTTTCAACTGGTCTGCGTGGCCCAGCTTCGCCAGAAGATCGTCTAGCGGTCGCGCGGCGTCGGGGTAGTCGGCGTCGGCGTAGGGCTCGAGCACGGTGATGGCGTCGTTGGTGCGGCCGTGTCTGGCGAGGAGGTCGGCGAGCTTTACTGCGGAGCGCACGAACCCGAGGTCGGCGTAGGGCTTGAGCAGTTCGACGGCATTGTCGAGGGCGCTGTGACGGGCGAGCAGTTCGGCGAGCTTGTCGGTCGCGTCCAGGTCGAAGGCGTCGGCGCGTGCCCTGAGCTGGCCGATCGCGTCGTCGATGTGTCCGTTTTCCGCGAGGAAGTCGACGAGCCGGTCTAACGCAAACGGCGCATGCTCGTCGACGGCGCGCCGCAGGAGGGTGATCGCCTCGTCGATGCGGCCGTGCTGGGTGAGGATCTCGACAAGCTGGTCGGCGGACTGTGACGTACCGTCCGCGACCCGCTCGACGACGGTGACGGTGTCGGCGATGGATGCCAAGCCGTTCTGCCTCAGTAGGTCGGAGATCCCGAGGGTCTCTGAGAACGTCGCCCGTTCGCCGCGGTCGGCGTGGGGTCGGAGGAGGTTGATCGCCTCGTCGAGGCGTCCCTGGGCGGCGAGTAGATCGGCCAACCGTGTCGTTGCCGGCCAGTCGCCGGCGTCAGCGCGGGTCCGAAGCTCGCTGGTCCGGCCTTGTTCGGCGAGCAGGTCGGCCAGCCTGTGGGCGGCGTGGTCGCCGCCGGCGTCGGCGAGTGCGGTGAGCTGCGTCATGCGACCCTCGTTGGCGAGCAGGTCGGTCAGCGTGGCACGGGCCTCGACGTCGTCGGCGTGAGGTGTGAGCACGGTGATCGCCTCGTTGCCGCGGCCCTGGCCGGCGAGCTGGCCGGCGAGCCGGCGGGCGGCGTAGGCATCGCCGCCGTCGGCGCGGGCTCGCAGCTCACCGAGACGGTCCTGCGTCGCGAGCAGGTCCGCCAGTCGTCGGGCGGCGTCGTGGTCGCCGCCGTCGGCGCGGGCCCGTAACTGCTCGACATCCGACCGTGCCGCGAGGACTGCCAGGAGCCGGTTGGCGGCGTGGGTGTCGCCGCCGTCGGCGCGGGAACCTAGCTCGTCGACGTCGCCGCGGGCAGCAAGCAGGTCGACGAGCCGTCTGGCGGCGGATCGGTCGCCGCCTTCTGCGCGGTCCGCGAGCTCGCCGGCGCGGTGCTGGCCGGCGAGCAGGTCGGTGAGGAGGATGCCGAGGTGGAAATCGTCGGCGTGGGGCGTGAGCGCGCTGATCGCTTCCTCGATGTCGCCTCGCACGACGAGCACATCCACGAGCCGTCGGACGGCGACCGGATCCCCGTCGTCGGCGCGGGTGCGGAGCTCGTCGAGCCGGCCATGCCGGGCGAGTATCCCGACAAGCCGACGGGAGGCGGTTCGGTCGCCTCGGTCGGCGCGGCCCCGCAGGTCGTCGATGCGGCCCTGTCCCGCGAGCAGATGCGCCAGCAGCGCGCGACAGTCGGCGTTGCTCATGGTGTCGTCGCCGTCCGCAGCGGCGTGCGGTTCGAGTACGCGGATCGCCTCGTCGGCGCGGCCCTGCTTCACCAGCAGAGCAGCCAGCCGGACGGCCGCGTACCAGTCGGTGCCCGCGCGGACTGCCAATCCGTCGAGGTGGCCCCCCGCCGCGAGGAGGTTCGCCAGGACCATGGCGGCGTACCAGTCGTCACCCGCGTAAGGGGTCATGAGGGTGACAGCTTCGTCGACGCGGCCCTGCCGTACCAGCAGCGCGCTCAGCTGGTCGCCGGCAGTCGGGTGCGACCGGAGCAGGGCAATCGCCTCGTCGAGCTGGCCCCGGGCGGCGAGGAGATCGGCGAGCCGGCGGGCGGCGTGGACGTCGCCGATCTCGGCGCGGGTGCGCAGGTCGCCGACGCGGCCCTGTCCGGCCAGCCGGTTGGCCAGGCGCTCCGCTGCGCGCTCGTCGCCGGCGTCCGCGCGGCGGCGCAGGTGGTCGGTGCGCGCCCGATCGGTCAGATGATCTTGGAGAGCCGCGTGGCGGAACTGCCAGGCCGCCCCGGCCTGCCGCAGGACTCCGCGGCTGTGAGCGTCGGCGAGGAAGGACCACAGCCGCGGAGGTAGCTGGCCGCGCAGGGCCAGGTCGAGGTGGGTGAGGCGGAACCAGGTCCAGGTCCACAGGCCAGCCGGGTAGGCCGCCGCCAGGGCGTAAACCGTTGCGGCACTCGCGCCCGCGGCGACGGTGGCAACGGGGCCTGGCAGCGCCGCAGCGACTCCGGCGAAAAGGGCGCCGCCGGTCAGGCCGTACTGGATGGCGGCGGTCGTCGCGTTGCGGTGATTGGCGCGCAGCGTCAACCGGGGCGTATTCCGCCGGGGACGCCGCCCGGCTGGCGCGGCAACGGTCGGCATGACGGCGGCGACGGCTCCGTAGACGACACCGGCGACGCAGCCGAGCAGCTCGTCGCCGACCAGCCAGCCGGCCGCCACCCCGTAGAGCAGGCCGAAAACCACGCGCACCCGAGGACGGTTTGCCAGCCGCCGCCGCGCCCCGGGCATCGCAGGGCGCACGTAGCCGCCGAGTCTCATCGATCGGAAGGCTCCCGCGGCGCTGAGCGAGACGACGACCGCCGCGACGACGGCCGCGCGGACCGCGAGCCCAACCCCCCCGATCGCCGCGGCGGCGGCACCCACAGCGCCAGCGACCACCAGGACAGCCGTCAGGAGCACCCGCGCGGACGCCCGCAGCCGGGTCCCGAGTCCGGCGTCGAAGGTGGGCACCACCGCCAGTTCCCACCACCAGAAATCGAGGCTGCCCCGCTGATAGAGCTGTTCGGCGAGGCCCCCGAGCCAGCGCACGGCCTCGTCAGACCGATAGCGCCGCAAACCACTCCGCGGCGCATCCGGCGGCCTTGGCAGTTCGGGCGGGTAGACATGGGCCAGGAAACCATCGATGAGCAGCCGGGTGACAGCGGTCCGACCGGGCAGATCCAGCAACTCCACCGGGTCCACGGAGGGAGCCTGGTAGGCGACCCGGGCCAGCCCGACCATCAACGGCGTGGACAGCACCGCCGCCAGCGGCCCCTCGGGATCCGTGCGCAGCCGATCGAACACCGGTGCCCACCGACGCCGACTTGGGGCCGGATGGGAAAGGAACGCGACAGCCGCCTCGACGCCCAACGGGTCGATCTCGACGACTGCGGCGCGCGACAGTATCCGCCCACCGGCGGCGACGGCATCCTCGTACTCGCGGCCCCGGCAGGTCACGACCAACGAGCGATCCGCTGCCGCATACACGTCCAGGCGTTCGACCGCGAGCACGTGCCCATCGCCGGGCAGCTCGTCGAGGCCGTCGACGATGGGAAGCACTCGTCCCCGCCGGACGGCCTGCGTCGCGAACGGAAGGCGATCGCGCCCGCGGCGGGCGTCCAGGCGACCTAGGAAGGGGTAGTCCTCCATCAGCCGCCGGGACAGGAACGTCTCGAAGTGGTCGACGTCGGGGTGCCACGAGGCGGCCGAGACCAAGACCGGCACCGGGTCGGCGGGCATGCGCTCCTCGAGGAGCCGCAGCGTCAGCTCCATCGCCAGAACCGTCTTGCCGGCCCCGGGCTCGCCGAGCACGACCAGCTGCCGGTGCGGCAGGCAGCGGAACGCCGCCGCGATCTCCTCCACATCGCCCGTCAGCGGGGACGACTCCCAGCCGTCACCGTCGCTGTCGTCTGACGCATCGAGCACCACGTCCCGAGCCGCGGCCACCGGGCGCCGCGTCGATGACCACCGCACCCTCAGCGGCACGGGCTGCCGCACACCCCGCAGCGCAGCCTCCTCGGCCCACTGCCGGCGAACCGCGACCGCAAGTTCCGCCAGCGCCGCGGTCAGGGGGTCCGAGGTGGCGGCGGGGACGCTCAGATCCCGATCACGGACGACGGCAAGCAGCCGCGACACTCCATCGGCAATGACGCCGTCCGCGAGCAGCCGCGAGACCTCGATCCAGAACGCCCGCGGATTGTGCGCGGCCCACGGCACATCGCCGGCCGGGATCCCCGCCTCCTCCACAACCTGCCGTGCCACCAGCGGATCGGTAATCAGCGTGGCGAGCAACGCGACCTGCTCGTCGGTCAGACCGCCCGCCACGCACCACCCCCGAGAAGCCGCGCCAAGCGCCCCAGAGTCCCGCTGGCCCCGCGCCGATCAGCATCCCACCGGCTAAGGACATGTGCCTCAGGAAAGTGTTGCCCGGTTGCACGTCGTGGTCGCGATGGCCACGTTCTCGACTCCGCCCGCGTCGTAGCTATTCGACCGCTATCACAATGGCCCTTCTGCTGCCCGGGCCGTGATCGAGGCTGCGACGGACGCTCGCCGCTTCGGGCACAGCCCGGCGCTGCCTCACCCGGCTCCGCTCGCCGGGATGCGCGGACCACCCCGGCCGATGCCTCGCCGTCATCACACCCTCGACTGTTCTGCCCGACAGCCTGGGACGACCGGGTGCTCGGCGACCCCGCCGAGGCCCAGGCCGCCCGCCGCCGCCGGGAGAAGGCGAAACTCCCCGACGAGGTGCGGCACCGGGAGACGTGGCGGCTGGCGCTGGACATGCTCGACGAGGCGACCGGCGCTGGGGGCCTGCCGAAGCTGCCGGTGACCGCCGACTGCGCCTCCGGCGACGTCACCGCCGTCCGGGCCGGCATCGAGGAACGCGGCCGGGACTACGCGGTCGTGGAGTGGTCCCACTCTCGTAGACAGCGGGCCTGAAGTTTAG
>NZ_CAKJTM010000153.1:0-457 GCF_917627345.1 Protofrankia sp. CiP3
ACGGGACAGCACCGCGACACGACGAACCCCCGCCGACGTCCTTGCGCTGATCCGCGAGGTCGGCCCGACCACGAGCAATGACGACCTCGTCGCCCTGCTCGCCGCCCGCGGCATGACCACCGGCGAAAGCAAGCCATTCGACCTCACGGCGATCCGCTGGGTCCGCTGGACCTACAAGATCCCCGGCCCGGGCGCCTACCACGACGGCGAACGCAGCGTGAACGAGGTCGCCGCCGAGTTGTGCTGCAACCCTGGCACCGTCTACTACTACATCAACCGTGGCTACCTCCCAGCCCGCCGTGGTGCCGGCAACCGGCTCTGCATCCCCTGGAACCCGCAGATCAAAACCGAGTTCCAGCACCGCATCAACACCGGCAGCCACCTCGACGTCCGTCCGGCGGTCCCAGCCGCCGCCCAGCAGGCCTAATACTTCAGCCCACACCAACCCGCCCGAAGG
>NZ_CAKJTM010000153.1:794-1285 GCF_917627345.1 Protofrankia sp. CiP3
CAAAAACGACAGAACGCCCGCCGGGCCGAGCCTGGCATTCCACCCAGGCCAGACACCCAGCATGGAAATTAAAAAGCGCTACTGCGCAGGAGGGCAATATGAAGCCACCATCCCCACGGTCGCCGACCGGGTGGCGCAGACAGTGGCCGCGATAGCGCTGGAAGCCCGTACGGAGTCGATCTTTCATGAAGACTCCTACGGGTACCGGCGTCGGCGCGGCGCGCTGGATGCCGTGGCCAGGTGCCGTCAACGGTGCTGGAAGAAGGACTGGGTCATTGATATCGATGTTCAGAACTTCTTCGACAGCGTGCCGTGGGACCTCATGGTCAAGGCGGTCGAGGCCAATATAACCACCGGCCGGAAATGGGTGCTGCTCTATGTGAGGCGGTGGCTTGCCGCCCCGCTGCAGCTGCCCGATGGGAACCTGGCAAGGCGGGATCGCGGGACCCCGCAGGGGTCATTATGCGCAGCTGCGCATAAACCCGGCGAGG
>NZ_CAKJTM010000153.1:1915-8758 GCF_917627345.1 Protofrankia sp. CiP3
GAGGCGGGCGTCGGGTGTCGCCTCCACCACTTGATACCGCACCCCAAGGACGGGGTGCTACTGCCCTCGCCGAATTAGCGCCAGCAGCTCCGTCAATTCTGGTGCTTGCAAGTCCCTCCAGTTCTCAACTGAAGGGTCGGGATTTAGCATGTGATCGTGGATTTTCTGGCAGGTGTCGAGGGTCAACTCGATAATAGGGAGCAAGCCGTCGAGGGCCAGCACTGTGATCAGACCACGGTCATCGTGATCAAGCGCGTAGTAATAGACTGGCCATTTGCCGTATCGAGCGCTCTCAAGCGCTTCGCGCATCTGAGATATCCTCGCCGTCACCGAGGCGCAGGAAGGCCGCCCCGCAATATCTGGAGGGCCAACATAATTTGAAAAGGCGGCCCTCCGCTCCTCCTCGCTCAAATCCCATAGCGACTCGTATGCTCGCGCGAGCCGTTCGAGCTTTGAATCGAGCGCCCGAATCTGAAGATCGACAAGTTCACTCGCAGCGTTCACTCGAAAATCTTCGAGGCTCGTCAGTGTCACGTTCATGTTTGCGGCTACTCGGAAAGCCCCGGCCTGGTATCCACTCTCCGAGAACATGAAACCGCGGTCGGCGCCGATGTCGGCAACGACTCCGAGTAGAGTTAGCACTCGTTCTTTCGGAACTGACCGCGTCCATCTCTTGCATTCAATCAGCCAGAGCTGCTCGACGCCTGCCACTTTCATGCGCGCGGTTACATCGATGTCATGCCCACCCCGCGCACCTTGAATACGCTCGTTGGTTCTGACCCGAAATCCCAGTCCTGAGAAGATTTTGGCAACATCGTCTTGGTATTCTGCCCAGGCAGGCTTTGGAGGCATCCGCTGATTCTCGCATGACAGGCCGAGATATCAGCGCGCGGGCGGTCCCGTGCGGTCGCCGACGCCCGCGACAGTCCTGGCTGGAGGTGCTGCTCGAGGCGAGGCCCGCCGCGGCGCGTGCGGCCTGCTGGCGCTCGGCCATCGACCTGGTGGGTACCGCACAGCCGTGTCCACCTAAGCGTCGGACACGAGGCCTGAGGAGCGCCTGGGCGGCGCTGGCCGGGTCCGCATGACACGGCGGACAACGTCGTCGATGGTCGACCGGCCTCCTGCGATCAGCATCGGCGCCGTGATCGACGAATACCGCAGGGTTCGAATAACAGCACTCCGCCAGTTAAATGAGCCGCGATCCAACTATAGCTTATCGGCCGAGATTAACCCGGAGGAGAGTCAGGACTCTGCGGATAGTAATCAGCACCTCGTCGTCGGTATGTAGAGTCTTTTCGCCGTCGGCCAGGGCTTTCTTGTACAGATTGATGGCCATACCCATCCGCCCGCTTTCGGCGTAGGCGGTCGCGAGCTCGCAGGTGGCAGCGACGGTGTCGCGGTGCCCCGGACCAAGCAGACGGAGCAGGCCAGCCTGACTTTGCTCGTATAGGGTGATTGCCTGCTCGTTATTACCTGCGCCGGAGTGTGCGGCCGCAAGGTTGACTCCACTTACAAGGGTATGCGGGTGGAGCAGGCCAAGAACGCGGGTTTGGTCGGCGAAGGTCTGTTCGTACAGCGAGAGGGCCTTCTTCGTCCGGCCGGCCTTCTGGTACGCCTCCGCGAGATCACGGCGCCCAATCAGGGTATCGGGATGGTCGGGACCTCGAAGCGATATCAAGTCGTGCAGGTTCTGCTCACGCAAAGCGATAGCCCGCCCGGTATGTCCATTTGTCAAATGGCCGGACGCTAGGTTGCCCCGCGTGACCAGCAGGTCCGGGTGATCGGACCCGAGAAACCTGCGCTGATCGGCCAAAATTCGTTCCAGCAACACAATAGACCGCTCGGCATCGCCGAACCTCTGGTACGCTGCGGCCAAAGATAGCCGGACAAGAAGAAGAGTACGGTTATCCGCGCTAAGAGTCCTTGTCGCGATTTCCAGATTCTGTTCGTAGAGGGCAATTGCGCGCAGAATTTGCCCGCCGCTGGACCAGGCGTTGGCAAGATGGTTGCGACTGCGCAGCGCCAACTCGTGCTCCGCGCCGAGAGCACGTTCTATTCCGACAAGGTTTTCCTCGTGTAGGGCGGTGGCTTCCTCATTTCGGCTGGCCAGATCGTAGGCGGTTGCTAGTGCGTCGCGCGCTTCCAGCGCTTCTTCGTGCTCTGGGCCGAGAACGTGGACGCAGTCGGTCGCGTTCTGCTCGAATAGCGGGACTGCGGCGGCGGACTGGCCATGATCTCTAAGATAGTACGCTGTGGTCGCCGTTAGGTTGCGCCCCACAGGGTAGAGGATATCGAACAGGCCTTTTAGTGACTCATCGGAGGAAGGATAGAGCCGGATATGGTCGGCCACCGTGAGAGCGTGAGCGAGCAAAAGACGCCAGGACTGCCAGCCGGCCCCCTTCTCTGAAAGATTGATCACCGCTTGGTTGAGGACTTTAGCGATGGCCAGGAGCCGACCAAATGTCCAGACATCGCCAACCGCAGCGCGGACGTCGGCGGCGATCACGGGATGAACGGTCAGAGTGTCTTGCTCCCGAGCGGCCAGGTTGTAGGAGATCAAGGCGCCGACCGTGTCTGTCCAGATTCTCGGGTCTTTGACTGCGTCCTGAAGCGAATCGCAGGCGGCAAGCAGTTCGACATGGTCCATGAACAGGCTGAGTGGAACCGGATCGGCGGCGCAGAAAGCCAAGAGTTCGAGGAGCGCGACTGCAGCAGGCTTGTCGGCACGAAGGCGGTTTACCGACAGCGAGGCGACGCCGGCCGCGGATATGTGAGGTGTAGCGGCGAGGAGTTCGGAGTAACGGGCGGCGGGAGTGCCGGTCTCGTCAAGATACCCGGCGGCCTGGTCGACAGCGAGCGGTAGATCCTCGACAAGACTTGCGATCTTGGATGCCGCCTCCAGGCTGATGGCGGGCACACGATCACGGATTAGCTCGACGGACGCGTCACGTTCGAGAAGCGGGACCGAGAACGGGACGCCCAGCTTGCGGACGCCGCGCAGCCGTGACGTGACCAGGACCCGGCCCCCGCCGGACGGCTGGAAGGCACGGATGGCGTCGGCGTTAGCAACGTTGTCGAAGACAACCAACCAGGAACCGACCCGGCGAAGCGCCGCCCAAACCACACTCGGGTCAGACCCAGCCGGAAGGCCCAGATGTTCGCCAAGGCTGGCGACGTGCTGGCCGATCAACTCCGCCTGTTCCGACGGTATCCACCAGGCGAGGGCGAGGTCACTGGCATGGCGGTGGGCGTACTCGACCGCGATGGAGGTCTTACCGATCCCGCCCATGCCATCGAGCGCCACCAAAGCTACCCTTGCCTCGGCAAGTTTCACTCCAAGGTCGGCGAGAAGCTGGTCCCGTCCGACGAAACGGGGCAGACGAGCCGGGATGTTCCAGGCCAGATGGCCCGCCGTGGCGACGACACGGGGCAGGGCATTGGTGCCGACAGGCTCAGGATGCGCTGGGCTAGGGGAAGCTGCGTCAGGGGCGCGGCTGCCCGCAGTCTTTTCTAGGTCACGTTGGCGCTCATCGACGGCCGCCAGTTCCCGGATCTCAGCCAGTGCGAACTCGGCTACGTCGTCGTTGGCAGCGCAGGCCCGCACCCACTTTTCGATCTTCTCATCCGGCGGCGGTTTGGTGATCTTGCCGTTGCGGATCGCGTTGAGGTGGCTGACGCTGTACCCGCATCGCTCGGCGAGCTGCAGATCGGTCAACCCCGCACTGCCACGCAGCCGGCTCAAGATCGCGCAGATCTCCCTGACCGCTGCGCTCGGCTCTCGCGCTGCCATGGTCCCCCGTTCCGGTTCCGGTGCTCTTCCGGCGCCGGAACCACCGGAAAGCCTCTCACAGAAGAACACCAAGCTGATCGTTCCGGTCAGATCCCGGCGGGGCGAGAAGCCGGTCTCAGGTGTCTCAGTCTGGGGGCTGTCGCCGATCCGGGCGGCTCGGCCCGAAGGAGCATCGAGATGTCCACCGACCCGATGACAATCAAGATCCTCGTGGTGGCGTTGTGCGTCACCGCCTCCACTTGTGTGGCACTACTCGCCGGCTACCTAGAACGGCGCACCGGCGCCCATCCGGCGACCGCGGTCCTGCGCGCCGGGACCGCGTTCGCAGGCGCTCTCGCACTGGAAATCCTGGTCCTCAGCACGCTCGGAGCACTGTGACGAACCTGCTGGGGACAGCGTCACCTGTCGTCTCGGTGAAGACCAGCGCTAGACAGGCCAGGCCAGCGCATGGCCGACCACAGAGTGTTGGGTAGCTCGGCCGACCAACGGGATGCGTGTTCTCCGTGACTATGGGGCGGTCGGGCTCGGTCACGCTGAGATCGTATTGCGTACTCGGCTAGCTAGTCCCCCTCCAAGATGGCACCATGGCACGCTACGCCGGACTGCCAAGCAGAGCGGACCGATTGGCAGCACGTCGCCGCGGTGGTAGCACCGGCTGCGCTCGTTGTCCCGCCGCACGCTGCATCATGGCCCCGAAGCTTGCGCCGCGATCCGTGCGTGACCAGCGAACCCAAGTTGGTACGTCGGCAGCGTCCGACAGTCCGCTCCGGGCTGTCGGGCTCCAAAGGACGAGACGCTGTCGCCACGCCGCACAACATCAGGACCGCCGAGTACGGCAGGGCTCGGATAACAGCACTCTGCCAGTTAAATGAGTCAGCGCCGATGGTTGGCGCCTAGTCGACGTTAACCGAGCTGAACGACGCTACCGAGCGCCTGCGGAGAAAATCTTTGCCAACAGCTGTCGAACCAAAATCTCGGCCTGATCGAGCAGGGTCGCTAGATTCTCGGGTATTGAGCCGTCGTGAACCATCGTGCTGCGGTGGCGGTAGAGCATGGTCGCGGTCCGGGACGCCTCATCGCCGAGGTGGCGACGCGTCATTGATCTGATTCCCTGGCCGACCGAGACGGTCCTGAGCCATCCTAGTTGGCCTAGAAGTGCCTGTTCCTCGGGTGGATGTTCTCTTCTGACCTCGTCCATCCACCGAGTCACGAGTTTCTGGGTGGCGCTCGACGCGCTTTCCTTGTCCTTGAGTACCTCAAGGACTCCCATCAGTCCGATGAAGCGGGCCTGCGGCGAACTCTCGAAGTAGCTGTCGGTGAACAACACCGAGGCCAGGCGAACCTGCGTATCTTGCATCGCTAGCGACACGGGATCGAAGGTAATCCCAGCTCGGAGCCCTTCTAGAAATCGAGGGAGAGCGCGGTCGGCAATGAACGCTGCGTCGCCGAACTCGAAGTAGACGCTTAGAAATTGCTGGCCTTGCTGACACAGAACCGCCTGGCCGGGTCGGCCTGATGGGGGCGTGGAGCCATCAAATTCAAAGAGGTCGTCCGAGACTCGGACGCCACATCCAGTATAAAGGCCAGCGGCAAGAAGGCCCACCTTGAGTTGCTGGAATGCCTCGCGGGCTTGGTCGGCACTTACGAGGTCCTCGACAACGACGCAGTTGAAACCGGGCGTCGCCGGCTTCAGTTTCAACTTCAATCCGCCGAACTGACCGGCGATCTCGTCTACGAGACGTAGGGCCGGCGAGACGGTGAAGGGCACGGTGAGTACCCAGCGGCTGTCGTGGTGCGACGACATTCTCGTGACCTTCTCTTCGGGCAGGGCCGGGGTGGTTATCTACGCGGGCGACGGGCGACGGGCGACCTGACCTCAGACGGCGGTCCGTCTGAAGACCTGTCGGTCGTGCCAGGCGATCTGGTTGGCGTCCCCAGCCCACCGGAGCGCCAGGCACACCTCGTCGACATCGAAGTTGAAGTTCAGCCACGTACGCAGCATGCGGCCGATCATGGCGAGCGCGTCGTCCGGGAGGCCGTCGACGGCGTGGTAGCGCCGGGGAACTCAGGGGTGTCGGTATCACCCGTCGCCAGATCATTGCCTCTCCGCACCGTCCCGGCGTACCAGGAGGTCAGCCGCCACAGCGCGACGTGAACATCACCACCGTCCTCGGCGCTGGCGAAGCGCAGGCCGCACGCGTCCGAGCCGGGCTCGCCGGCCCAAGCGACAAGCGAGACGCGCCGAACAAGCCGCTGGCGATCATCCATGCCTCATGGCTATCACCACACGCGCCTGCCTGCCGCCGCTTCGCGCGAGATGCGCGTACCGGGCAACTACCCAGTGCGGGCCAGCGATCGGTGTCAGGACCCCGCGCCCCGATGCCAAGTCACGGGACCTCAAGATCGCCGATCGATGAAGAATACTGCACGGTTCAGATATCAACATGCTGCCAGTTAAGTGAGATTTAGTCGTACCAGATGCAACATTCGGCTGGAGCATCGAGTGCGTCGTGGCGCGGGCGTGTCGGCCGTGCTCAGCTGTCGGTGAGCTGGCGCAGGAGGCGGGCCCCGGGCATGCGGTCGTCAGCGCGCATCGGCACGTCGAAGATTTCCGGCTCGTCGAAGACGGGCCGTCCGTTGGGGCGGCGGGTGTAGGGGGCGAAGCCGAAGTCGGCGCCGTCGGTGGTGTCATAGGCGATCCAGGCGATGGTCCCCTGCTCGCCGGGGCGCAGCGGGTGGTTGGAGACCGCTCTGGCGCTGAAGATGCCAGGTTCGGTCTCGATGACGACCTGGGGGACGGCGAAGGCGAACCGGCGCAGGTGCAGGGTGCGGGCGTGCTCGGCGGCCTTGTGCTCGAAGGCGACGGTGGCTTCCTGGTCACGCAGGTAGTCGTAGTCGGACAGGATCTGGCGGCGGTCGCCGTCGAGAATGACGATCGCAGGCGCGTCCTTGAGGCCGATCGCGCGCTGGACACGGCCGACGACATCCGTGACCAGCGTCCAGGTGTCGTCGTTCATGCCGGGTGTCGTTCATGTCTGGGTGGAGGGTTCCCG
>NZ_CAKJTM010000154.1:0-7690 GCF_917627345.1 Protofrankia sp. CiP3
GCCTGCACAACGCGAAGGATCCCGTCGAGAACGTGGCGAAGAGAGCCGTGTGCGCTGGTCGGATGAGCCTCGCCGACGCTCAGCGGGCCATCGCCACCAACTGGATCGCACTCGGTCACCAGCTCGGCGTTTCCGGCATTCCCGCCTCCTGACAACTCCCCGGAAGGGCCTGTAGAAATAACGGCTCCGCCAAGATTCCGGCGGTGACAGACGGTTACTGTACAGGTATCGTTGGTGCTGTGTGACACCGAGTTTCTGAAGGTCGTCTTTCCTCAACTCGCCGTGGTATTCATCGATCGGGTCGTCGAGAAGGGATCTGTGGTGCGGGTCGTCGCACGGACCCGGGCAGGGCCGGCGCCCTGCCCGCAGTGCGGCACCGTGACCACCCGGGTGCACGGCTATCACCGCCGCCGCCTTGCCGATCTCCCGGTCGGGGCAGACCGGTGGTGATCGAGCTGACCCTGCGGCGGCTGGTCTGCGACAACCTGCGCTGCCCGCGGCAGACCTTCCGCGAGCAGCTACCCGGACTGGCGGAACGCTACGCCCGCCACACCCCGTCACTGGGTGCGCTGATCGCACGGGTCGGGGTGATGCTCGCCGGCCGCGCGGGCGCGGCACTGCTGGGTAACCTCGCCGTGACCGTCTCGCGGACGACCGTGCTGCGCCTGCTCATGGGGCTGCCGATCGCCGTCGGGCCGGTCCCGGAGGTACTCGGCGTGGACGACGTCGCGCTGCGGCGTCGGCACCGGTATGCGACTTTACTGATCGACGCAGTCACTCACCGGCGCGTCGACGTGCTGCCCGACCGCCGCGCCATCACCCTGACCGCCTGGCTGCGCGATCATCCTGGGGTTCGTGTGGTGTGCCGGGACGGGTCGGCGGCCTACGCCGAGGCGATCCGCCAGGGCGCCCCCGACGCGGTGCAGGTCAGTGACCGTGGCAGCTATGGCACAACCTCGCCCACGCGGTGGAGAAGACCGTGGTCGCGCACAGCACCTGCTGGCACGCCGGCCCGGACCAGCCGGCCAGCGCACAAGACGCACGCACCCGCACCGCACCCTCCTCGACGAGGGCGTCGGGCTGCCCGAGTGCGCCCGCAGCCTGGGCTGGGCACGCAACACCGTTACACGGTACACCCGGGCCGCATCGGCCGAGGCGCTGCAGCGTCCCCCGCAGTACCGGCGCGCCCTAGTCGACCCCTACCGGGAACATCTGCGTCGCCGTCTGGAGGGCGAACCCGGCGTGGCGGTCACCCGCCTGCTGGCCGAGATCCGCGAGCAGGGCTATCCGGGTAGCGCCACCCTGGTCGTGCGCTCCCTCACCCAGGGACGCGCCGACCCCGCACGCACCCCGCCGTCCCCGCGTCGACTGGTCGCCTGGCTCATGAGCAGACCCGCCGACCTACCCAATCATCGGCGGCGGCACCTCGACGACTTGGTCGCACGCTGCCCGCAGATGACCGTTCTGACCGCTCGGATAGGCGAGTTCGCGACCCTGCTCACCGGGCGCCACGGTGAGACCCTCGACGCGTGGATCAAAACTGTGCGGGACGACGACCTGTCCGCCGTGCACGCCTTCGCCGCCGGCCTCGAGAACGACCATGATGCCGTCGTCGCCGGACTGACGCTACCCTACAGCAACGGCCCCATGGAGGGCGCCAACACCAAAACCAAGATGATCAAAAGGTAGATGTACGGCCGTGCTGGTTTCTCCTTGCTCCGGCAGCGAATCCTGCTCTCATGAGCATCTATCGCTGCCTGTCACCACCGGAATCTTGGCAGAGCCAACCATCTGACACCCCCTCACCTCTCGCCGCCCAAGACCCGGCCTGGCGGGAGGCCGTCACGCATGTGACCATCGACATGTCCACTACCGCACCGCCTTCTGCTTCCGGAATGTCACCAACCAGCAGCTCCGCGCCCGCTACGTCGTCCATCCCCATTGGCTACCAGTCGTCACTACTTATCCGCGGACAGTGGAATCAACCAGATACACCCGCAGGTCAACTACGAAGAGCCGGCATTCCCAGCTCGAACGCGGCAGGCGTCAGGCGCCGCTGATGGCCGCGTCTGGGGTTGGTGCGCTGACCCGGGTGCGCTCGGCCCACCTGGTCGCCGCCGGCACGACAAGGCCGGTCAGGGCGAACATCGCTCCGACTACCCACCAGCCCGCCGCTCCCCAGCCGATGCACAGGATGATCAGCAGCGCCGGGCCTATGGCCTGGCCCAGTCCCAGCCCCATGCCGAACAGCCCCTGGTACTGGCCGACCGCGTGCGAATGAGCCAGGGAGAACGACAATTCGAAGCCGCCAGCGGCATGCCAGAGCTCCCCGACAGTGTGCACGACCGTAGCGGTCAGGAGCAGCGCTAGGGCCGCCCAGCTCGGCACCCCCTCCAGCAGAGAGAGCAGCACGCATGCGGCGAGGAACGCCACCCCGGCCCGGCGCAGCGCCAGCGCCCCCGCCCGCGGCGTGTCGACGTTGCGGCTGGCCCGGACCTGGAAGAGCACCACGATCACGGTGTTGACCAATATCACCGTCGAGACCGACCAGCGCGGCGCGTGCGTGCGGCTGACCAGCCAGAGTGGCACCGCAGCGGTGAGCACCCGGTACTGAATAGCCAACACCCCGTCCAGCACGGTGAGCGCCAGATAAGGAGCGTCGCGCAGCACGATCCACCGCGGACCATCGCTAGAAGGACGCGGCGCTGACACTGGCAACGACAGCACGATCAGCGAACAGCCGCCGGACGCTGCGGCGGCACCGGCGATGAGTAGCAGGTACGCGCCGCGGGTGTCGACCTGCACCCCCCAGCCCGCCAGCAGCGCACCGACGGCGACGCCGAGGTTGGTCAGCGCGCGCAGATAGCTACGGAAGCGCGCCGGGTGCTCGCCGCCGTACTCATGCACCAGCGGGCTGCGGGCGGCCGCTCCGGCTGTCTGGGCCACCGTGCCCAGACAGACGAACAGCAGGAACGACCAGAAGCCGTTGGTAAAACACAGACCGGCCATAGCCAGGGCCGCCAGCGCGAGGGTCGTGGCGTAGACTCCTCGGGCGCCGCGCCGGTCGGCTAGGTGACCGGCGGGGATTCCGGCGATCAGCGACGCCCCGCCGGCGGTGCTCAGCCCGATACCGACCTGCGATGCCGGCAGGTGCACCGCCCTGGTAAAATAAAGGACGCTGACAGTCAGGTAGATGCCATATCCCGTCATGTTGACCAATGTGACGACCGCTAGGCGGCGGGCCGGGCCCCGGTCGGGCAGGAGCGAGCGCACGCTGGTGTCACTTCTCCCGTGCCGTCACCTCGTCGGCCTTTGCCGCTACGCACTCGCTCGCGGACTCGAGTCGATAGGCGTCCAGCGCGGTATGGATGGCCTCCCGCGTCTGTTTCTCGCATGCGGACTTGAAGCGGAATCGGCCTCCGACGTCGACGTATCCACCGTCTGCGGTGAACACGTGGCCCACCTCCGGAAGAACTTCCGCGTATAGATGTGAAACTGCCCCGACGAGGCTGTTTCGACCGGTCACGCGACTGGGCAACGGGTAAGGCACGGCGAAAAGCAGATATCCCAGGCCCTTCGCGTCACCGTAGGAACTACGATCGCCTATCGGAGGCAGGTCGAGGAGCGCCCGGAACGCCTCGCCGTAGAGGTCGATGTTCGCATGCTCCCGGTGCAGGTACGGGACTTCCGCTCCCCCGGGGCGCATGCCTACCTCGAGGAATACGAACTCCTCCGGGGAGGCCTCGATGAGTTCCAGGTGAAAGGGCCCCTGACGCAACCCCAGCGTGGCCAGGCACTTCAGCGTGTGTGCTTCGGCATTGCCGCGCCGTGGCCCGGGGTCGAGTATCACAGAGCCGAAGGGCGCGCCGATTCTGGCGAAGTCGAGGCATGTGCCGATGTACTCGCTGGTGCTGATGAACCACAGAGAATCGCCACGAATAATTCCGTCGATGTGCAGGATCGGCCCCTCGACGAACTCCTCGGCTTCATAGGTGTCCAACCGGATGTCTTTGAGCGCCTCCATCAGCGCGTGATGGTCACGCACCTTGACAACGCCCCGGGATGCGCCCTCGTCCACCGGCTTGAGAATGATCGGATACGTCAGGCGGTCCTCGATGTGAGCGGCGATGTCATCGATCGACGTCGATGAATGGTCAGTCAACGGGCAGAAACGCGGAACTCGAATCCCAGTCGCTTCAAGGCGGGATTTCATCGCGACCTTGTCCTTGAAGAGCCTCGCCAGCGTGACACTCGGACCGAGTACGCCAAGACGCTCGCGCAGGCGCGCGGTCATCACGATATCCTTCTCCGAGATCCCCAGGACCCCCGAGAACTTTCCGTGTCGTGCCATGAGCCGCTGGGCCACCGGCAAAACTATAGACAGCGACAGATCGTCGACGACGACCACCTCCAGCGCCCGAGATCTGTCGATCGCCGATAACCCGGACTCCAGGGTGATGAAGACCATGTCGATCACGAGCCCGTCGATGTACCGCTGATATTCGACACAGTCATTGTTGAAGCGATTGATAACAAGATAGATGGGCTTATTTTCCAATTCAGACACCTTCCGCACCGTGGGAGTCGAGTCTCTCAATGAGACCGGATGCTTCGAGGACCTTGCCGAATCGCAGGATTTCCTGCCGCTCCATATTCGACCGAAGCATGACCCGCACGCCGCCCAGCCCATGGGGCACGATCGGAAACGAGATCGGGGCGGCGTAGAAGCCCTCGTTGGCCAAGGCGACGGCCAACGCCAGCCCATCCCCGGCCGTGGCCTTGATGAACCGGATAGGCTCGCGTGTCGTCGCGCCGGAAGGGGCCACGGCATCGAACAGGTTAACGACATCAGCCAGTCCACTCTGCAACTGGTCGAACTCCGGACCCTCGTGGATGTCCAGGGCGGCCTCGACCGCGCCCAGGTTGCCGAAGGTTGGCCGCTGCGACCACTGAATGGGGCCACCGGCCATGGCGACCTGCTGCAGCACCCGCGCGTTCGCACGGCTGGAGGCCATGAACCCGCCGGCTCCCCCGAAACCCTTGTTGAGGGACGCGATCAGAAACACATCGTCGCGGAACTCGCCATACGATTGGAGAACGTAGCCGATTCCGCGTTCGCCCATCACCGACAGGCCGTGGGCCTCATCATAGACAACCTTGAGATCGTACCGGTTCTGGAGTTGCGCGATCTCTGAGACAGGGCTTAGTCCGCCGGTACTGTAGACACCGTCAGCGACATAGAGCACGCTGCTGTTATTCGCACAGAAACCCGCGAGCGCGCCGACGTCGTTGTGCCGAATAGTCACGACGTTGGTCTCGTCGGCCACCTGGGGCTTCAATACGTTCATGCAGAAGTGCGCCGACCGGTCGTATGCCACGATATTCGGTCGTCTGGCCAAGCCGACACCAGCACTCAACGCGGGGATCAGCGACGCAGCCGCGGCGGTGCAGGAAGACAGCAGCATGACTTGGCCACCAAGCCACGCCGAGAGCTTTTCCTCGACGGATCGCAGGTACCGGTGGACACCCCTGGTCCGCGACATGCTGGTGTTGATTCCGTACTGACGAACAGCTGATTCCGCGCCGCGGCGGATTCTGGGGTCCTCGTCCAGGCCCAGATACGCGTAGGATGACATGTTCGTCATCACACGCCCGTCCGACAGCAGAAGGCGCCCACCGTCAAGCAGTTCGTCGACGACGATCCCGCCGAGCCCGCCTTCACGCGCTGCGGTCCAGAAGCCGGAGCTTCTCTCCATCATCGATGCTATGTTTCCGTACTTGTTCATTGTTGGATCCGCAGTCCTCTCAGATCTGGGCCACCGGGGTCAATGACCCGATCGGTCACCGAGCCTTCACCAAGGCCGGCGTGTGGCTGTCTCAATGAGGAAGCTTCGGACGAAAGTGATCACTGGCTCACTTCGGACACGCCCTGTATGCTCGGTCGTCACGACGCCACGATTGGGATTCTTCCGCGACTCTCTGCGCCTGAGTACTATCGATTCTGCGTACAGCGTGTCACCAGCGAAGACGGGTCGCAGAACCTTGATCTCGGACCATCCCAGGTTCGCGATTGCCATTCCGCTCGTGCTCCGAACGGACATTCCTGCGACAATACTGAGAGTCACCAGGCTCGACATCAACGTCTTACCGGCTTCGATGTTCGCCGCAGCGAACTCCTGATCGATATGCAGCGGGGATGTGTTGAGCGACAACGTGCTCATGAGGACGTTGTCCATCTCAGTCAGAGTTCGTCCAGGGCGGTGTTCAAACTTCAAACCCGGCGTCAGCTCCTCGTAGTTGAGGCCGACCTTCTCCCGAAAGACATTCGGGGATGATTCCCAGTAGCCGAGCGGGTGCGCGGTTTCGGCAGGGTCCGGTTCCATGCTCGCTTTCCTTTGCTGAACAAGGTGCGCCCTGACCCGACTGGTCAGATAGCCGTGCGGGTGTAATTCCGATCTTCGTTCGTGCTGGCCGCGTCGGCTGCCAGCGCGACAATACGCTTCGAGTGCTCGTAGAACGGGGGGCCGACCATGCCACCCCGGCTGCGAGCGATGCCAGACTCTGTCGCCGCCGCCGCTTCGAGAATCTCGCGAGCGTGCTTGAGATCAGCCTCGGTCGGCGAATAGGAACGATTAATAACGTCGATCTGGTCGGGATGCAGGGCAATCCTGCCAGAGAAGCCCTGACGGAAACTCCGATCCGAGCTGGCCTTGAGCCCGATGGTATCGCTGAGTTGGAAGTGTGGCGCGTCAAGCACCGCGAGGCGCGAGGCGCGCGCCGCGTTCACGACGCGCTGACGCAGGTAGGTGAAGTCTGCTTCGTTCACAAAGGCGGCGATGTCGTTCGCGTAGTCGGCGGTTCCGATGAAGACTCCCTTCAGCGCAGGAACCGACTCGCGGCAGATCGAGTTGACCGCCTCGACCCCGTCAGCGGTCTCGATCAAGACGCACAGGGACGGTTCCCAGCCATAGCGGCCCGCCCAGGTACTGACGATCTCCACATCGCGAGGCGAAGTGACCATAGGGATCACCATGAAATCCGGTCGCACCTCGCAGGCGGCCAGACACTCCATATCCAGGCCGGCGTGGAGGGTGTCCACGGCGTTGATGCGCACCCCGATGCGTGGGCGTGGTGGGGCGAGATAGGACAGCGATAGGACCCGGGACAGAGTTTCCCGGGCCAGGAGCTTGTCACCGGGCGCGACGCCATCCTCGAGATCCAGCAGGATCGCGTCGGCCGACGTCGACTGCGCGCTCTTGAACTTGCGCTCGGAGTGTGCTGGAACATTCAGATACGAACGCATGTGCGCTCCTTTCAGGAAAAGATCTAGAAAATCGCACGCTCATTCGACAACCGCGAATCAAGAGGCTTATTCAGAACTCCTATCCTGCATGATCTAAGTCATGCATAACCGCAGATCGAGACACTACTATAGATCTTGATAGAAAAATTCTGGTATAACTCTTCAAGTAATCGAATAAATGGTGGCCGACTATTTGACAGATCGGCTCGGACGCAGGCAGGTGACGGCCCCGACGCGGTGTCCGGGTTCCGCTGGTCGAGTCATAGCGCGAGCGGCGCGCGTAGTAGTCGGTAGCGAGTTCCTGGGTGGTACGACTCTTTTAGGGTAAATGACCATACCGCGTGGTTGGCGTCAACCGGTCGAAGCGACGCCCGCATCGTGGTGGAG
>NZ_CAKJTM010000155.1:0-7686 GCF_917627345.1 Protofrankia sp. CiP3
CAGGCCCCGGCCCCGGCGCCGAGCCCCAGCCCGGCGCGGCGTAGCCGCCGCTCGTCACCCGGCGCGATGGCGCTGCCAACCGCCAGGCTGGCCGTCGGAACGTGTAACAGCAGATACAGAGCGATGAATGTGACAAGCTCGGCATAGTCACTCGGGCTCAGCAGCCGCAGCGCGACGATCGAGAAGAGCAGGTTGCCGCCGCCCGCGCCGAGCTGGCCCGCGATGACCATGATCTGCTCGGTCGCGATCCGGCGACGGGGCAGCGAGATGCTGGCGGCGCTGGCGAGCGTGGCGTTCTCGGCGGAGACGGTCATGCGATCCCCTGGCCGGCCGGCCGGCCGCGGAGCCTGCTCCGGTGGGCCGTCCTGATGAACGCGCCGCGTGGTGGCCCGCCGTACCGTGGCCGGCACTGACCGGCCCCATCCTTCGCCATCGATTGCTCCCCCCTGAGAGCGGCCGGCAACAGGGGACGCGGCGTCGCGGGGTGGGGGTGCGCACCACCCGGGCGACTCCCCGAGCCGCCTCGCGATGCACGCACTCCAACCCCGTTCCTTGCTCCACGCGTCTGTTGCCGGGCGCTTTTGATCTTTGTGTCGTCGGCGGCGCGCAGGAGATGCTCGCACCGCCGGCCCGAAACGGGCGCGGGGCTACCAGCAGGTGAATGGAAATGCCACAGTCAATGCATGCTCGCCTGCGACGTGTCGTGAAAAAATCTCCATGCGCGGCCCCGCCGCGTCCCGATCTGTTGCTTTCCCTGCCCCAGCCCGTTCCCCGCGGCCGGCGGAGATCGGCCCGATCACGGGTCTCAACTCTGTCCTCACCGCATTTCCTGGTCGTCTCGCCGCGGCAAATTCTCCATGGCCGGCGGGTGGCCAGTTGGTGGTGTTGGCGAGTCTGCATGATCAATAAAAATGCGGCCGACTGACTGGCTGGAGCGATGCCGCTCCCGCCGTATAACCTATGGAAGCGCAGGGGCGCGCGAATCGCCTACCGGGGGATAGCGGATCGCTTACAGGGGGGGATGGCCGGCCGGCAGCCGCATGGAGAAATCGGCGGGTAAGAGCGCCCGGCAATAGGGGAGTGGATCAAGGAGTGGGGCTGGGGCACGCACATCGCAAGGCGGCAGTGATCGGTTTTCCGTGCGGTATCTCCCCGCGACATGCCCGGGGCAGCGGCCGCATTCCTGTTGGTGTCGGGAACTGAAAGCGGTCCGGCTGAACGGAGGAGCATGCGGGCACAGGGGGGCGGGCACGAGATGCGGCATCTCGTGCGCATCATGCTGGCCGCCAGCATGGCGGTGTACGGGCTGGGTGGCTCCGAAGTACCCCTGCCACGGTCCGTCTCGCCTCCGCAGCTCCTGGCGTCGGTGAGCGGGACGGCCGACGTTGCCGGTGGCTCCGGGCTGTCCGGAGGCTGGGCCCGGCAGCCGTACAGCACGCTGCGGGCGAACCTTAGCGATCTTGTTCGGCAGGCGCACGCGATGCCGGGGCTCGGCGGTGACCAGCTCAATGCGCCCGACCTGGCCCGCTGGCGTACGGTCGTGCGGGCCCCGGACGTCGCGGGGCTCGGTCCGTCAGCACAGGCTCGCGCGGCGCTGCTGTTTGCCCTCAGCCAACTGGGCCGGCCCTATGAGTGGGGGGCGGAAGGCCCGGATTCGTATGACTGTTCCGGGCTCACCCAGCGGGCGTTCGCGAGCGCGGGGATCCTTATCCCCCGGGTCGCCGCGGACCAGGCCCGGGTCGGCCAGGCCGTCCGGCTGGCTGAGCTGCTACCCGGTGATCTTGTTTTTTACGCCTACGACACCTCTGATCCGGCAACGATCCATCATGTCGCGATGTATGTCGGTGGCGGCCTGGTGATCCATGCGCCGCAGACCGGAGACGTGGTCCGCATCACACCGCTGTGGCTCGACGGCTATATCGGCGCGGTCCGGCTCTCGCGGGCCATACGCGGTACGGGGATAACCACGGTCGGCCCGTTCACGGTGCCGCCGCCGCCCGCCGACGGCGCGGCGGTGGATCCGCTGGCGATCCCACCGCTGCGCAAGGACCCCGGCGGCGGTGTTGTCGCGGGCGAGTCGCCAACCGTCGCACCGGCGGCAGGACAGGCCGATCTCGCCGCTGGCTTGCCCACCGAGCCGATGCCCACCGGCCCCACTCCCGCCCTGATGCCCACCCCGGGCGGCCCGGCCGACCCGACGCCGACACCAGGTGACGTCGCGCGGCCAAGCGTGGCACCGAGCCCCAGCGGACCCGCATCGGCCGCACCCGAGCCTGGGCCCACCGCGGCCACGGTGTCCACCGCGCCGGCTGCCTCCGTGTCCGGGCAGCCGGCTGCTGCCGCGTCCCCTGCCGTCACCCAGCCGGCGTCCGCCGCCTCGCCGACGCCGGCCGCGACCGGGCAGCCGACCGTTTCGCCATCCCCTTCGCCGTCACCAGCGGGCAGCAGACCGCCTGCCAGCACGCCGGTGCCGCCCGCGGCGACCACGACAGAATCACCATCGGCTGCTCCTTCCGCGGCGGTCACCACCCAGGCGTCGGCGACCGCTGGGTGAACCGCCCAACGCGCTGGAAGCGGTGGAAGTCGCGGGTTTCTGGCTGAGAAAACTGCCGTCGGCGGCCAGCGCGCCGCCGGCTTGGATCGGGGGCGGGCAATGAACGTGAGTCGACCGGTGAGGCCGTGTGGGGAATGCGGCCATGAGTGGCGGCTGCATCGCCGCGGCGAGTTGCTCGTCTGCTGCGATGTGATGCACTGCCAGTGCCGGCTGCTGGTCGGCGACTATGCGGGCCAGCTTGCTCTCGGGCCGTATGAGTCAGTGCCGTGCGCGGTTGGCTGCGGCCGCGTCGCCCAGCGTGGGGATATTCGCTGCCGGCGTTGCCGGGGGGCGCTTCGCCGCCATTCGCCCGCAGCGCCGCCCCGGGCAGACGACCAACATCCGGGATGGCGGTCCGCGGCCGTGTGACAGCGGCGTTCGGCTGGTGTTGTTTTCAGCGCGCCCGACAACAGGAGACGCGGCGTCGCGGGGCTGGGGTGCGTGCCCCAGCCCCGCTCCTTGAGCCACGCCTCTGTTGCCGGGCGCTCTTGGGCGGCTCTTGTTCTGGCTCTTGCCGGGCGATCGGTGGGCGTGGATCGACCGGGCTGCTCGAGGCGGGCCATGGCCGGAGTTCTGAACGTTTATTCATTCGCTGTAACGCATCGTAGCGTTTCGCTTGATTTCCACCCGGAGTTTCGGATACGGACACCATGCCCGGAGCAAAGAGCCATGCAACCGCAACTCTCTCGTTTCTTGGCAGTCACGACCAGGAAACTGGCTGGGTAGAGCCTGGCTGAGAATTCTGCTGATGAGTGTGTCTAATGTCGGGACCCACGGGGGAGGGGGCGGGCGGATCAGACCGCACCGCGGCCGGCGGCCGGCCGTTATCTGCCGTGCGCTGTCAGGGCCGCCGAATTTTTGCTATAGCTCTGGTGGCCTGCCGGCGAGTTTGTTTCCGGCTTCCGTCGGTTCTCCTGGTAAGGGAGCTCAATGCGTCTCGACATCATTATTCCCGCGCATAACGAGGAGCATCGGATCGGTCGTACGCTCGACAGCTATCTGCGTGCGCTCGACGCGCCGGGCTTTCGTTTTTTCGTGGCGCTGGATCATTGCACCGATGGTACCGCGGCAATCGTCCGGAGCTATCAGGCCGTCGATGACAGGCTGCGGATGTACCGCTACCCGAAGCTTGGCAAGGGTGGCGTGATAACGGAGACGCTCCGGCGGGCCGACGCGGGACTCGTCGCCTTTGTCGACGCTGATCGCGCCACCCCGCCGGGTGAGCTGCTGAGGCTCGCGACGGTCGCCCAGGACGTCGGCGCGGCGGTGGCCAGCCGGTGGCATCCGGCTTCGTTGCTGCCCGTGGCCCGTCCATTGCGGCGCCGCGCGGCAAGTGTTGGCTTCGCGATGCTGGTTCGGCTGATGTTCAAACTGCCCTACTGGGATACGCAGTGCGGCGCCAAGGTGTTTCGGCGGGACGTCCTGGAGCAGGTCACGCCGTATCTGTCCGCCCGCGACTTCCTCTTCGACGTCGACCTGCTGGTCGTCGCCCGCGCCCTGGGGTGCGAGGTGGCGGAGGTGCCCACGGTCTGGATCGACCAGCAGGGGTCGCGGCTGGACCTGCTCGCGGACAGCCGGCGGATGGCCGTCTCCCTGTTACGCTTGTGGCTGCGGCATCGGATACTGCCGGTCCCGGCACCCGCCCGCGACGAACCAGCGGTTGCCCCGGTATCGCTCGCGGCAGGCCGGCGAGCTGTCGATGTCGCGGCCTGACGTCGCGCTCGTCGCGCCTTATCCACCGCGCGGCGCGAAGCACGCCGGGACGAGCGGCGTCGCCTCCTACGCGGCGAACCTCGCGACATCACTGGTTGACGCGGGCGCGACGGTCGCGGTGGTCGCGCCCAAGCTCAACGTTCGTGAATCGGCTGCGGCCGCTCCGAGCGGCGAGCCAATCCCCACCGTGCATCGAACCTTTGGCAACCGGCCGTGGTCGCTGCTGGCCGCATGGCGCTCGGCCCGCGAGACCGGGGCTCCGATCATCCACCTGCAACACGAGCTGTTCCTCTACGGCGGGGCCGCGGCACTGCCGTCACTGGTGACGGCGCTGTCCGCCCGGCGGCGTGGCCGCCCCGCGGTCGTCGTCACCATGCATCAGGTTGTGTCACCTCAGGACGTCACCGCGGAGTACACGCGGATGCACCGGGTGGCCGTACCGGCGGCGGTGGCGCGCGGCGGGCTTGCCGGCCTGCAACGGGTGGTGAGCGGGCTCGCCGACGCGGTTGTGGTCCATGAGCGTGCGTTCACCGATGTCGTACCGTCCGCCGTGCTCATTCCGCACGGGATTGAGGAGCTCGTCACCCCGGACCGCGGGGCCAGCCGGCTCGCGCTCGGCCTGGACGGTCGGCTGACCGTTCTCTGTTTCGGTTTCGTGGCGCCCTACAAGGGCCTTGAGCTGGCCTGCGAGGCGGCTGTACTGGCTGGCGGCACCGTCCAACTTGTGGTTGCCGGCGGTGACCATCCGCGGATGACCGGAACGCACAGCTACGCGGACGCGCTTCGCGAGCGGTTCGCCGACGCAGTGCGGTTTGTCGGATATGTGCCGGAAGAGCAGGTCGGTCACTGGTTCGGCGCCGCCGACCTCGCGTTGCTGCCGTATCCGAAGCCGCATGCGAGCAGCGGCGTGCTGGCGCTGGCTTTCGGTTACGGAACCCCGGTGCTGTTGTCGCGGGCACTCGCGGACTGCGTCGGTGCCCCACCGTTGATGACCATACCGGGAACACCGGCGGAGCTCGCGGAACGGCTGCGCGAGCTTGCGCGGGACCGCGCTCGGCTTGACCGGATCCGCGCGGCGAACGCGTTCCTCGCCGACGGTAGGTCCTGGCCCACGGTGGCCGGCCGCCATCTCGACCTCTACGAGGAGGTGACCGGTGGCAAGGGTGCTGTTGGCCGGCGCGTTCGGACAGCGTAATCCGGGCGACGAAGCGCTGCTGGAGGCGTTTCTGCGGGCGCTGCCCGGCTGCGACTTCGTGGTCACCACGGCGCGTCCGGGATGGACGGAACACACCTATGGATGTGACGCCGTCGGCAGCGATGATCCGTGGGCGGTCGCCCAGGCTCTGCTGAGCGCGGATGTGGTCGTTCTCGGTGGCGGCACCATCTTCAAGACCCTGCACCCGAGCGCCGGCCGTGCGGCGCGTTCGTTGTTGGTGCGTTCACTTGCCTTGGTCACCTCGGCACGAACGCTCGGACGCAGGGTCGCCGCGGTCGGTGTAGGCGCGGGTCTCCTGACCGACCCGCTTTCGCGACGGCTTGCGCGGGAGCTGGTCCGCCGTATCGATCTCCTCGTGCTGCGCGACGAGGAGTCAGCTCACCTGCTGCGCGGCTGCGGCGCCCCGACACCGTTCCGGGTCGGTTCGGACCCCGCGTGGACGCTGTTGAACCCACCGCTGAACCCACCGCCGCACACCGGCGGTCGGCACAGCGACCGGGAGGATACCGTTCTGGTTGCGCTGAGCCATCTGGCAGCCACCGGCAAGGAGCTCTGGCTGCTGCTCGACCGGCTCGCGGAGGCTCTCGCCGAGCAGAGCGCGAACGGGCTGCGGGTGCTCCTTCAGCCGTGGCAGGTCGGTAGCACGGGTGCGGACGACCGCGAGATGGCGTCCTATCTGCGGGCCCGGCTTGCGGGCAGCACGGTGCTGGCACCACCGGCGGACCTGGCCGAGGCACGGGCCAGCGCCGCTTCGGCCAGGTTGCTCGTGGCGATGCGCTTTCATGCCCTCCTCGCCGGTGCCGCCGCCGGGACCCCTGTGGTCGCGGTCGCGCACGAGGCCAAACTCGCCGGCCTCGCCCGCCGGCTCGGCCAGCCCGCCGTCCGGCCGGACGCGTCCGCGGGCGAGCTGGCGGGCGTTATCCGGCGGGCCGGCGCCGGCACCGCAGCCGGCACGTCACCGACGAGCGTGCGGGCGGAGACCGCGCAGGCCGAGGAGGGTTTCCGGCTGCTGCGGCTGCTGATTGACCATGAACGCTGGGATGAGACCGACACTCTTACCGGACTTCGGCTGGAGGCCGCTCAGTGGGCGGTGAGCCCGCCGGAACGGGTCTGAGCGGTCCTGTCCGGCGTGCTCGTCCCAGGTGGCCGGAGCGCGGGCAGGATCATGAAAACTGTGAGGGTGGCGTATCTGGCTGCGGCTGGCAGAACATCCGGCCGGGACATATGGGTGAGCAGCGCGTACTGGCTGCATGCGCCCAGCAGAACCGCGGCGGCGACATCGGGCTCGACGTCCGGATTGATTCGGTCGAGCTGTTGTTCCTGCGCCAGATAGAACGCCACGCCAGCATGGACCGCGGACAGATCCCGGCGATCGGTGACGAGTCTCGTCCGGACCGCCGCGTGCAGCTCGGTGTCGGTGAACAGTCCTCCGGCCAGCGGTAGATACTGTGCGAAGAAAGTGATTGCGGACCGTGACAGCTCCTCGAGGTTGCCCTGTACCGTCCCCCGGCCGATACAAAACCTCAGCTGGTCGAGAGCGCTGTCGAGGGTTGGTAGCCCCTCCAGCATCACCGCGGTGATGAGGTCCGTTTTGTCGGTAAAGTGATTGTATATGCTGCCCACGGCCACGCTGGCTTCGCGCGCAATCTCCTTGGACGTCGCAACGGCCAGCCCGCGCGTGCGAATAACCTGGGCCGCCGCTTCGATGAGCCTGTGTCGCATGAGCTGACGTGGCACCCGTCGCCTCCGTTTTCCCCCGTCAACGACGGCTACTCGGTCGCTGTACCAGACCTTGGAGGATAGGAGAGGATGGCCCGGAAAATATTATCGCCGGACAAAACGATGGTGTCCGGGACGTGAACGTCGTTCGCGAAACCGCGATCAGGCGAACCTGGCCGATGTTCAGGGACTCGTCAAAGCCGCGGTGATGGAACTATAGCAGATCGTGATGTAAGTCCAGGCCGGGGCTGGGGTTCTGTTCGTCGCTGCCGATGGTGGGATATGCTGGCGGTTTTCGTTGGCTGCTATGGTGACGCAAGTGTATCTGTGAGCAGAACCGGCGCTAAGAGCGACCGGCAATAGGGGCGTGGATCAAGGAGCGGGGCTGGGGTGCGTGCATCGCGAGGCGGCGGAGGGAGTCACCCTGGTGTTGGGTGGCGACCCA
>NZ_CAKJTM010000156.1:0-7539 GCF_917627345.1 Protofrankia sp. CiP3
CTACCCGACAAATCGAGAGCACCATCGACGAGATTAAAACTCACCAGCGGAGCGCCGCCCGCGTCCTACCGCGGGCCCGCTTGAGTAAGGGGTGGGACGCAGCAGGATAGGGGTTGATTCCGGGCCGCCTAGGGGTGGCCATGATTCAATGCCGCACCGGCCACGACCGGCGATTGCACAAGCGGCAACGCTATGATTTCATGGGTCGGACCTGGTCGCCGACGTTGGCATCCGGGGTTGGTCTTGGGTGGAGCGTTGACGACTCCGGAAAGAAGATAGACCCCGCACGCGGCTCCCTGCACGCGAGCTGCCAGGCGTCTTAGGGCGCGTGGCACTCTGTCATCGGGGGAATGCTCCGGGATTCTGGCCCGGAGAGAATGGGAGACAGGTGGGCGAAATGGTGGGCGGCCGTCATCGCCAGTTGCCGCTTTCCGGTCTGACCGTCATCGACGTCTCGACCCTGTTCGCCGGGCCGCTGGCGGCCGGCATTCTCGGCGATTTCGGAGCGGACGTCATCAAAGTGGAGCACCCAAAGGGTGATCCGCTGCGTTCCTACGGTCCGATGTGTGACGAGTTTTCGCTGGCCTGGAAAGTGGTCAACCGAAACAAGAAGAGTATCCTGCTCGACCTTCATGAACCCGGGGACAGGGATGCGTTCCTGCGGCTGTCCGGCCACGCCGACGTTGTCATCGAGAATTTCCGGCCGGGCACCCTGGAGAAGTGGGGACTCGGCGCGGACGTCCTGACGGCCCACAACCCCCGTTTGGTGCTGACCAGGGTCACCGCGTTCGGCCAGGACGGGCCCTATGCCGACCGGCCGGGGTTCGGCACGCTCGCGGAGGCGATGAGTGGCCTGGCGGCCATGTCCGGTGAGGCGGACGGTCCGCCCTTGCTGCCCGCGTTCCCGCTCGGCGACGCCGTGGCCGGCCTGAATGCCGCCTGCGCCGTGCTGATGGCCTTGCGTGCGCGAGACAGGCTCGGGAACGGGCAGGTGGCCGACGTGTCCATCACCGAGTCGCTGCTCGGGCTGCTCGGGTTCCAGATCGCGGCCTTCGACAAGACCGGTGCAAGGCCGGTCCGGCAGGGCAATCGGTCGGCGAACAGTGCGCCGCGCAACGTCTACCGGTGCTCGGACGGTACCTGGGTGGCTGTATCGGCGTCGGCCCGGTCGGTGGCGGAACGGGTCATGCGGCTGATCGGGCGGGCGGAGCTGATAGACGAACCGTGGTTCGCCGCCGGCAGGCTGCGGGCCCGCCACCACGAAGTCGATCGGGCGGTGGCCGAGTGGATCGCGGAACGCGACCGGCCCTCGGTCATCGCGGCGTTCCGCGCGGCCCAGGCTGCCGTGGCGCCCGTCTACGAGTTCTCCGATGTCCTCGCCGACCCCCATTTCACCGAGCGTGGCTCCGTGATCGAGGTACCCGATGAGGACATCGGGTCCGTGCGGATGCCCGGCCCCGCCTTCCGGCTCTCCGGCACTCCTGGTCGCGTGCTCTCGGCCGGGCCCCGGCCGGGTCAGCATGCCAAGGAGGTTCTCTCGGCCCTGGGTGCCGACCGGGTGGAACCGCGAGTGCAGGAGCTCACCGGTGACTAGCGCACTTCAGGAGCAGTTGTTCCATCGAAGCTACCTCTACGTGTCGGGCAGTCAGCCACACCGGATCGAGCGCGCGTACGACTCCGCCGCCGATGCGGTGATGATCGATCTGGAGGATTCGGTGCCCGCCGCAGAGAAGCTCTACGCGCGGGAGGTGGCCGCGACGTACACGGCCACCGAGCCACGCAAACCGACCTATGTGCGGGTGAATTCGCTGCGCTCCGACTGGGGCGCGGACGATGTGCGGGCCGTCGCGGGCCGGGGCCTGTCCGGGGTGCGCATCGCCAAGACGGAGACACCGGACGAGGTGCGGACGGCGGCCCGGCTGCTCCGGGAAGCGGACTGCGCGGCCGTGCTGCATCTGCTGCTGGAGACGGCGTCCGGCCTGGAGGTCGTCTCCAGGCTGGCGACCGCGTCGCCCAAGGTCGCGATGATCGGGATCGGCGAGTACGACCTGCGCGCTGAGCTCAACTGCGATCTGGATGGCGCGATGATGGACGTCTGCCGGACCAGGGTCATCCTCGCCTCCCGCGCGGCGGGTCTGGCCAGCCCCTGCCAGGGCGTCTATCCGGAGGTGAACTCCGCCGAAGGCCTGCTGCGTAGCTGCCGGCACGGGAAGAGCCTGGGCTTCGTCGGCCGGATGGCGATCCATCCCGTACAGCTGCCGACGATCCACGAGGTCTACACGCCGGCTGTCGACGAGATCGCTGTCGCGGTGGAGATCTGTGCCGCGGCGCGCGTGGCGGAAGAGCGGAAATCGACGATCGTCTACACCGAGAGTGGACACATGGTCGCGCCGCCGATCATCGCGGCGGCGCGGCAGGTCATACATATCGCCACGGCGCTGAATCTGTTGCCCGGGGCGGGAGCCGGGGTGTCCGGGACCACGGAGCTGCCGTCATGACCGACCCCCTGCTCGCCGTGGTGCGGGCCGGGATCGAGGTCCTGGACCTGGCGCAGCCGCTGTTCAACGGCATGCCCTGTTCGCCGAACCACCCGGGGTTCCGGCTGAGCCTCACGCGCAGGCACGGGGACATGGTCCGGCCGGACGGGAGCTCGGCCGCCAGCGAGATGATCGTCACCGGCGGGCACGTCGGCACTCATATCGACGCGCTCGCCCACGCCTCGCACGAGGGCAGGCTCTTCGGCGGAGCGGACTGCATGGCCGCGCAGACCGGCGGGGTGTTCTCGGAACTCGGAGTGGACACCATCGCACCGATGATCTGTCCCGGCGTGTTCCTGGATATCGCCGCGCTGCACGACACCTCCCGCCTGGATCCCGGTTACGGGATCACCCCGCAGGATCTGGAAGGTGCTGCCGAAACGGCGGGCGTGCGGGTGGAAGCGGGCGGAGTCTGCCTGATCAACACCGGCTGGAGCTCGCTGTGGGACGACGCCACCGCGTATCTCGGCGTCGACAGCGGGGTGCCGGGGCTCACCGAGGAAGCGGCGCGCTGGCTGGCGCGGCAGCAGGTCATCGCGGCGGGTACCGACACCACGGCGTTCGAACAGATCCTGCCGAGACGTGGACACGCCGTCATGCCGGTGCATCGGATCCTCCTGGTGGAGAACGGGATCCACATCATCGAGCACCTGCGGTTCGACGAGCTGGTGGACTGCGGAGCCACCGAGTTCGTGTTCGTGCTGACGCCCTTGAAGATCGTCGGCGGGACCGGGTCAATGGTCCGGCCGCTGGCCCTGCTCGGAGCACGGTCATGAGCGCGCGGGGTGCATTGCTCGGCACGGTGGGCGGATTCGCCGAGGAGGTCATGAAGACCGGCCTGGGGCCCTCGCACCGGCACGCGGTGGCCGGACTGGTCCTGGACGCGGTGGGCAACATCGTACTCGGGACTCGTCAACCGGTCGCCAGCATCGCGCACCGCGTCGCCCGGCTCTGGGGCGATGCCGGGTCCGCCACCGTGGTCGGCCGGCCGATCGGCCTGCCGCCGACGGGCGCGGCCTTCGTCAACGGAACCCTCGCGCACTGCACGGACTTCGACGACACGCACCTTCCGTCCCTGCTGCACCCGGGGGCCGCGGTGATTCCGGCGGTCCTCGCCGTCGCCGAGGTCACCGGTGCGGACGGCCCGGAATCGCTGGACGCCATGCTGCTCGGCATCGAGTTGTGCATCCGGCTGGGAATGGCCGGATTCGACGAGGAACGGCGCAACTCGATCTACTTCGACCGGGGGCAGCACGCGACCTCCCTCTGCGGTGCGATCGCTAGCGCGGTGGCGGTGTCGGCCCTGCTGTCAGGTGACGCCGCCACGATCACCTCGGCCGGCGCGATCGCCGCCAGCATGAGTTCTGGCCTGATCGAAGCCAACCGGACCGGGGGAAGTGTCAAACAGATACACACCGGGTGGGCCGCCCACTGCGGTGTGGCCGCCGCTCAGCTGGCCGCGGCCGGCCTGACCGGGCCACACACGGTGCTGGAGGGCCGATTCGGATTCTTCACCGCATTCTGCGGCGAGCGCTCAGTGCCCCAGGTCGTCACCGACGATCTCGGCGAGCTGTGGCACGCCGACCAGGTACAGATCAAGCGGTACCCCTGCAACTACTTCACCCACGCCGGCGTGGACTGCGCGCTGGAGCTGCGGGCCCGTGGCGTCCGGCCCGCCGACGTGGCGGGCATCGAACTGGGCGTACCCGAACCGGCGCTGCGCACCATCGCCGAACCACGCGCAGCCAAGATTATCCCCGTCGGCGGCTACGCGGCTGCGTTCTCCGGGCCCTACACCTTCGCCGCTGCGTTGACCGGGGGCGGCGGGCTCGGGGTCCACCTGGCGGATTTCACCGACGAGGCCGCCCGGCGTGCGGAGGTCGTCGAGCTCGCGGCGCGGATCGGCTGCTCCGCCGATGCGGAATGCACGGAGGTGTTCCCGCGCCGGATCGGGACCCGGGCCCGGGTCACGCTGCGGGACGGGCGGGTCGAGGAGGTCCTGCGTTTCAACGATCGTCCGGGGCTGACCTACGGGGTCACCGGAGCGGAGTTGGACACGAAATTCGCGCTCAACTGTGAGGTGTTCGGCGCGGAACGGTCGGCCCTCGTGTCGGCCGAGATCCGGGCCCTGGTCAGTGCGACGTCAGCTAGATCCGTGATGTCGCTGCTGCGGACCGAGGGGAAGGAACGAAAACGTGGTGGCTCAGATCAAGCCGAATGACGATCCTCAATGGGCGGTACTCGATCCCGCGGGGTGGCCCGATGACGATGTCGAGTACCTGCGCACGGCGATGCGGTGGCATTTTGGCGAGGACACCGGATCCCCGTTCTGGCTGCTCAGGGCGGAGACCCTCGGGTTCGACCCGGTGCGGGAGATCCGGAGCTACGAGGATCTGCGACGCTTCCCGAACGTCGTCGAGGAGACCCGTGACATCCCGGTCGAGGACCTCATTCCCCGTGGTTACGGGAAGAACCCGCCCGCGCCCCGGGTCTTCGAGTCCGGCGGCACCACCGGGGTGCCGAAACGGATCATCCTCATGCCCGACTGGATGGACAGCGCCATCGACCGGATGATCGCCGGCCCCCAGTTCGCGGGGCGGGAACCCGGCAACATCCTGGTTGCGGTCCCCAGCGGGCCGCACAAGGCGGGCAGCCTGTACGACTACGTTGCCGCCCGGCAGAAGACGATCAAGTTTACCATCGACATCGACCCGCGCTGGGTGAAGAAGCTGGTCAAGACGAGGCAGCACGAGCAGGCCGCCGCCTATGTCGAGCACCTGCTGGACCAGATCGAGCACGTGCTGTCCAGCCAGCGGGTGTCCATGATGGTGATCACGCCGCCACTGCTTCGCGCCTGCGCACGCCGGCCCAGCCTCGTCGACCTGATCAACTCGAAGATCGAGCTCGTCTTCTGGGGCGGTGCGCACATGACCGTGGACGAACGGTTCGAGCTGAAGTACGAGTACTTCCCGAACGCGCGGATGCTGAGCAGGTACAGCAGTGCCATGATCCTCACCGGTGCCCGTGAGCGGCAGGGCACGAACGAGGACGAGGACCTGATCTACGACCCGCCGAGCCCGGTGGTCACCTTCCGGGTCGTCGACCCGGAGACCGGCGAACCGGTGGGCTACGGCAGTCGCGGCCAGGTGGTGATGAGCCACATCAGCAAGGGCATGTTCCTGCCGAACAACGCCGAGCGGGATTCCGCCATCCGCGTGCGCGCCCTGCCGGGACAGATCGGCGACTCCGTCTCCTCGCCCGCTCCGCTGGACGAGTTCGGAGGTGAACGTGTCATCGAGGGCATCTACTGACGATCGGGAGCGGCTGGAGGTGACGGCGACCCGCCGGCGTGGGATGGGTTACGCCGCCGCGGCGATGGGGGACCGGTGACCGAGACCCACGCACGGCCGTCGACGTATTCGGCCAACGGCGTCTCCCGGCTGGACGAGCTCGGCCGCCGGCGTGAGGAGGCCCGGGCCCCGGGCTCGGCCGAGGCGATGCGCACCCAGCGGCGCAAGGGAAAGCTGACGGCGCGGGAGCGGATCGAGCGGTTGCTGGACCCGGGTTCGTTCGTCGAACTCGACGAGTTTGTGCGGCACCGGGTGACGGGCTGGGGCATGGCCGACCGCAGGCCGTATGGGGACGGCGTCGTGACCGGGCACGGGACCGTGGACGGCAGGCCGATCTGCGTGTTCAGCCAGGATTTCACCGTCTTCGGCGGGACGCTGGGCGAGGCGTTCGGCCAGAAGATCGTGAAGGTGCTGGATCTCGCGTTGCGTACCGGATGCCCGGTCGTGGGCATCAACGACGGTGCCGGAGGGCGGATTCAGGAGGGGGTTGCCGCTCAGGCCCTCTACGGGGAGATCTTCTACCGCAATGTGGCGGCCTCGGGGGTGATCCCCCAGATCTCCATGATCATGGGGCCGTGCGCGGGTGGTGCGGTGTACTCGCCCGCGATCACCGACTTCACCGTGATGGTCGAGGGCACCTCACACATGTTCATCACCGGGCCCGAGGTCATCAGTGCCACCAACGGCGAGCGGATCGGTCTCGACGAGCTGGGCGGCGCTCGGGTGCACGGTTCCCGATCCGGCTGCACACACTACGCGGCTGCGGACGAGGAGGACGCCTTCGACTACGTGAAAACGCTGCTCGCGTACCTGCCGTCCAACAACCTCGAGGAGCCGCCCCTGTTCGCGGGCGATCCCGGCGCCCGCCCGAGCCACATCCCGGAACTCGACGGGATCGTCCCCGGATCCCCGCGCGAGCCGTACGACATGCGCGCGGTGATCTCCGCCGTCGTCGACGGCGGAGAACTGCTCGAAGTGTCCCCCGATTTCGCGGCCAACATCGTCGTCGGCTTCGCCCGGCTCGACGGCCACAGCATCGGAATCGTGGCCAACCAGCCGGCTCACCTGTCCGGATGCCTCGATATCGACGCCAGTGAAAAGGCCGCTCGGTTCGTCCGGCTCTGCGACGCGTTCAACATCCCGATCCTCACGTTCGTGGACACCCCCGGATTCCTGCCCGGCGCGGATCAGGAATGGAACGGGATAATCCGGCGTGGTGCCAAGCTGATCTACGCCTATGCCGAGGCTACCGTGCCATTGATGACGGTGGTGACCGGAAAGGCCTACGGTGGCGGCTACGTGGTCATGGGGTCGAAGCACCTGCACGCGGATGTCAACCTGGCCTGGCCGTCGGCACGAATCGCCGTGATGGGGGCCAGGGGCGCGGTCAGCGTGCTGTACCGGAGGGAGCTCGCGGTCGCGCCGGACCCCGAGCTGGCACGGGCCAGGTTCACCGACGACTACGAATCACACCTGGAAACCCCCTATGCCGCGGCCGAACGCGGCTATGTCGACGCGATCGTGGCCCCGTCGGAGACCAGAGCCAAGCTCACCGCGGCCTTACGCCTTCTACAGAAGAAGCGAGAGCAACGCATACCGAGGAAGCACGGGAACATCCCCCTGTGATCAGGGTACTGGGTGATGGCACGCTC
>NZ_CAKJTM010000157.1:0-1241 GCF_917627345.1 Protofrankia sp. CiP3
TCCCCGCGCCTTCGCCCCACCCGACACCGTCCGCAGCATCCGAGAAAGCCCTGCAACGGCCGTCGGGGGCGACACCGCGGAGCCGGGAGAACTCGATGAACACGCCGGGATGCGCCATCACCGTGACGCCGCCGGCGAGGGCCATCGAGCACTCACCCGCACGCAACGCCTGAGCCGCCAGATGCAACGCCACCAGCGAGGACGAACACGCCGTGTCCACACTCACCGCCGGACCCTCAAGCCCCAGCACATACGAGATCCGCCCCGACGCCACACTGGAGATCGCGCCCGTCGCCCGGTACCCCTCGGTCTCAGGCACCGTTCCAGCGGCAGAGAGATAGTCGTTGGCGATCAGCCCGACGTAGACGCCCACGCGCTGGCCCCGCAGGGAGGACGGGTCGATCCCCGCACGCTCCAGCGCCTCCCACGACGTCTCCAACAGCAACCGCTGCTGCGGATCCATCGCCAACGCCTCACGCGGACTGATCCCAAAGAACCCCGCATCGAACCCCGCCACGTCAGTGAGGAAGCCGCCCTGACGAACGTAGGACTTCCCCGCAGCGTCGGGATCCGGATCGAACAAGCCCTCCAGATCCCAACCCCGATCGGTGGGGAACTCCCCCACCACGTCCATGCCTGAGGACAGCAGCTCCCACAAAGCGGCCGGACCGTCCACGCCACCGGGCAGCCGCAATCCCACACCCACGACCGCCACCGGCTCATCCGTCACAGACCTTACGGCGGGAACAACGGCAACGGGGATGGCGCCAACCAGTTCGCCCAGCAGATAGTCAGCCAGCGCCAACGGCGTCGGATAGTCGAACACCAACGTCGCCGGCAACGGGATCCCGGCCAGAGCGGTCAGGCGATTGCGAAGCTCCACCGAGGTCAACGAATCGAAGCCCGCGTCATTGAACGCCTGATCAACCCGAACCAGATCCCGACCCGCACCGCCAAGGACGACCGACGCCTCAGCACGCACCAACCCGGCCAGATAAGGGGCCCGATCCCCCGGCGCCATCCCGACCAGCGTCGACCGGAGCACATCCACGGCACCAGAGGCGACACGGCGCTGCGGCCCGGCCAAAGCCCGCAACAGACCGGGAACAGGCCCGTCCTGACGCCGTAGGACCGCTGGATCCAGCACCATCGGAACTAGCGTTGCATGCCGTGAGGCCAGCGCACGATCCAGCAACGCCATGCCCTCTTCAGCGCTCAGCGCGCCGATACCGGCTCGGCCC
>NZ_CAKJTM010000157.1:1678-5063 GCF_917627345.1 Protofrankia sp. CiP3
ATGCTCCAGCGAGCAACGCCTCGACCTGATCACGATCAGCGACGTCGCAGGCCACCATCCGCACCTGGGCGCCGGCGGCCTGTAGCTCGGCGCGCAACCGTGCGGCTCCTTCAGCGGCCGGGCCTCGCCGTGAGACCAGCATCAGATTCCGGACTCCGTGTGCGGTGACGAGATGCCGGGCTACGAGGCCGCCCAACGTCCCAGTCCCACCGGTCACCACCACGCAACCGGCACCCACACCCCCAGCCAGGAGATCCTCTTCAACGACTCGGGCAAGCCGAGGCACCTCGACCGGACCCTCCCCCAGCCGAATCTCCCGCTCCCCATCAGCGGCAGCCTGCTCCAGCACACCCGTGAGATCCGGAAGCCCCGCAGCCTCAGAGCCGAGATCCACCAGCAGGATCCGGCCGGGATTCTCCGACTGCGCCGAGCGCACCAACCCCGCCACCGCGGCCGCGACCGGGTCACCACCCGCACCCCGAACCACCACCGCCAACCGAGCCCCACCAAAAGCCGACCCGGACGTGAACGCCTGCAACACCTCCAACACCCGCGCCAACACCACCCGCACCCGCACCAACTCACCCGGCTCAGAACCAGCGGCAAGCGGATCCACATCGAGAACCAGCCACTCCGGCACGTCCTCGACCAAGGCCTCCAGACCCGCCACATCCGTGATCGCGGCGCTGCTCGGCCGGCTCGCGCCATCAACCTCGCCGCCGGACAGGGGGCTCCAGTCGACGGCGAACATCGCACCGCGAGCGGGGGCGGTGGGAGCGTTGAGCTCGGTGGCGGTGATGGGCCGTGAGGTGAGGGCTCCCAAGGTCAGGACCGGCTCGCCCGCGGTGTCGGCCAGGTCCATCGCCAACCCGCCGGGGCCCAGGGTCGCGCGGATCCGGAGGGCGGTGGCGCCGGTGGCGTGGAGGATGACACGGTTCCACGTGAACGGCATGAGTGTGTCGCCGGTAGGCGGGGTGGTGGCCGTGGGCAGGTGGAGGGCGGCTTCGAGGAGGGCGGGGTGGATTCCGTATCCGTCGATATCGGCGCCTTCGGGGAGGGTGACCTCGCCGAACAACTCCCCTTCCCACACCCAGACCGCTGTCAGGCCCTGGAACAGCGGCCCGTACCCATAGCCGTCATCGGCGAGCCGCTCATAGAAATCGTCCAGAGACACCCGACGTGCTCCCGACGGCGGCCATGCCTCGAACGCCGCCGCCTGCGCCCCAGCGACACCGGCGGTGGGAGTGAGGAAGCCCTCGGCGTTGCGCTGCCACTCCTGCGTTCCGACCAGGCGCGAACTCACCGTCACCGGCCGACGCCCAGCGGAGTCGGTGTCGGCATCGGTAACGTGCACCTGAATCTCGACGACACCGGACGTCGGGATCAGCAGGGGGGCGTGGATGACGAGCTCATCCAGCACCGAACAATCCACCCGATCCCCAGCGGCGATGGCAAGCTCGACGATCGCGGCGCCGGGAACGACCACGGTGTCGGTGATCGTGTGCTCGGCCAGCCACGGATGGGTGTTCAGCGACACCCGCCCGGCCAGCATCACCCCACCCGGAACCTCGACCGCCGGACCCAGCAGCGGATGCCCACCGGCCACCTGACCGGTACCGGCAGCAGCAGGAGCGAGCCAATAACGATCCCGCTGGAACGGGTACGTGGGCAGCGGAACGACCCGACCGGGAACGGCGGCACCGGGAATCAACGCGGCCAGAGCAGCCTGCGTGACCGGCCCGCCCACAGTCCACAACTCCAGCAACCCGGCGATGACCGCATCCGGCTCCGGCTGATCCCGACGCGACAACGCCACCGCCGCAACCGGATGGTCACTGGTCCGGGCGAGAGAGGTCAGACTTCCATCCGGACCGATCTCGACCAGGAAGTCGCCCCGGGCTTCGGTGAGGGCCTCGGCATAAGGGACGGGTTCACGGACCTGCCGCACCCAGTACTCCGGCGACGTCCACTCCCGTCGTCCGGCCGCCGACGGCTCCCGATAGGCGACACCCGCAGCGACAGCGGCGAACTCCTCCAGCATCGGATCCATCAGCGGTGAGTGGAATGCATGACTGACCGGCAGCAGCCGCGCTCGGATCCCCGCACCAGCCGCTAGAGCGACGATCTCCTCAACTGCGGCCTGCTCTCCGGAGACCGTCACGGCTCGCGGTCCGTTGACAGCGGCGACCCACGCACCAGCACGGTCGGCCAACAACTCCGCGACCCGTTCCTCACTTGCGGCCAGCGAAGCCATCCCACCCCCCGCCGGAAGCGACTGCATCAGACGAGCCCTGGCAGCCACCAAACGCGCGGCATCCTCCAGAGTCCACACACCGGCCACGAACGCCGCAGACAGCTCACCGATCGAATGACCGACCAGCGCATCCGCACGAACACCCCACGACTCCACCAGCCGCCACAACGCGACCTCGAAGGCGAACAACACCGACTGCGTGTACATCGTCTGATCCAGCAGACCCGCCAGATCAGAACCCGCATCAGCGAAGGCGACCTCACGCACCGAACTCAGCGCCGCATCACCCAGCTCCGCATCCAACGCCGCACAGACCTCGTCAAACGCAGCGGCGAACACCGGGAACGCGGCACACAGATCCCGGCCCATCCCCGCACGCTGAGCACCCTGACCAGCGAACGTGAACACCACCCGCCCCGCCGAACGCGCGACCTGCTCTCCGCCTGAAGAGGCAGCCATCGCGCGGAGTTTCACCACCGCCTCATCCAGGCTCGCGGCCACGACTCCAGCCCGGAACTCCCACACCGAACGGGACGTCAACAGCGCACGCCCCACATCACCCAAGCTCGATACGGGCTGCTGTTCGAGGAAGTCGGCCAGCTGCCCGGCAGCGGCGCGCAAGCCTTCCGGCGACCGCGCCGACACCACCAACGGCACCACACCCGACGTCTCAGGAGCGTCCATGTCGACCGGTGCGTCCGAGGCGAGGACAGCAGCAGGGATGTCGGGAATGTCCGGCGCCTGTTCCAGGATGACGTGGGCGTTGGTGCCGCTGAATCCGAACGAGGAGATCCCAGCCCGGCGCGGACGCCCGCTCGAGGGCCACTCACGCTCCTCGGTCAGAATCCGCACATCACCAGCCGACCAGTCGACCTTCGACGACGGCGTCTCAGCATGCAGAGTCCGCGGCAGAACCCCATGCCGCATCGCCAGGATCATCTTGGCGATCCCGATCACTCCCGCCGCGGCCTGAGAATGCCCGATGTTCGACTTCACCGACCCCAACCACAACGGCTCCCCGCCCTCACCGCGATCGCCGTACACCGCCAACAGCGCCTGCGCCTCGATCGGATCACCCAAAGCCGTCCCCGTGCCATGAGCCTCGACCGCATCCACCTCAGCCGGAGACAA
>NZ_CAKJTM010000157.1:5261-8059 GCF_917627345.1 Protofrankia sp. CiP3
GAGCCGCCGCGCATCCGACAGACGCTCCAACACGAGCATTCCGGCGCCCTCAGCCAGGCCCATGCCGTCCGCCGCATCTGAGAAGGCCTTGCAACGGCCGTTGAGGGCCATGTTTCCGAGCCGGGAGAACTCCACGAAGGTCGCCGGGCCCGCCATCACGGTCACGCCGCCAGCCAGGGCCATCGAGCACTCACCCGCACGCAACGCCTGAGCCGCCAGATGCAACGCCACCAGCGACGACGAACACGCCGTGTCGACACTGACGGCCGGACCTTCCAGGCCCAGCACATAGGAGATACGCCCCGACGCCACACTGTGCGCGCCGCCGGTGGCTCGGTATCCCTCCACGTCCCGGGCCGCGCCGGCCGCCGCCTGGAAGTCGTTCTCGATGATGCCGGTGTAGACCCCGACGTCACGGCCGTGCAGCGAGGACGGGTCGATCCCGGCCCGCTCCAGCGCCTCCCACGAGGTCTCCAGCAGCAACCGCTGCTGCGGATCCATCGCCAACGCCTCACGCGGACTGATCCCGAAGAACCCGGCGTCAAAGCCCGCCGCATCGGCCAGGAAGCCACCGACACGGACAGACGACTTCCCTGCGGCATCAGAATCCGAGCCGAACAAGCCCTCCAGATCCCAACCCCGGTCGGTGGGGAACTCCCCCACCGCATCCGTGCCCGAGGACAACAGCTCCCAGAACGCGGCCGGGCTGTCGACACCACCGGGCAGCCGCAACCCCACACCCACGACCGCCACCGGTTCGTTCACGTGGCCCGGTGCCGCGACGGGCGCGGATACGGCGACGGTGCCCGCCAGCTGCGCGCTCAGGAAGTCGGCCAGCGCCGACGGGGTCGGATAGTCGAACACCAAGGTCGCCGGTAGCTTCGTCCCGGTCAGTGCCATCAGCCGGTTCCGGAACTCGACCGCGGCCAGTGAGGTGAATCCCGCGTTGCCGAAGGTCTGGTCGGCCCGCACCAGATCCTGGTCCGCGGCGCCGAGAACGGCGGCCGCTTCGGCGCGGACCAGCTCGGACACATACCGCTCCCGGTCCTCCGGCGTCATCGCGGCCAGCTTCGCCGACAGGCCGTTCGCGGCCTCGGCGGCGCGGCGTTGCGGACCGGCCAGCAGGCGCAGCGGTCCCGGCACCTGCCCGTCGTGGCGGCGGAGCGCCGTCAGATCCAGCACCATCGGGACCAGCACCGGACGGTCCACCGCGAGCGCCGCGTCGAGCAGGGTCGTCATGTTCGGGACATCGTGGCCCCAGGCCAGGGACACGGCAGCCTCGCCGGTGGCGCGGCGCCGGGTGGCGAGCGCGTCGAGATAGCCGTTCGCCGCCGCGTAGTTCCCCTGCCCTGGCCCGCCCATCACCCCTGTGGCGGATGAGAACACCACGAACGCGGCCAACCCCAACCCGCGCGTCAACTCATCCAGATGCGTGGCCGCATCCGCCTTCGGACGCAACACCGCGTCCAACCGCTCCGGAATCAGGCCGCCCAGAACCGCGTCGTCCAGGACCTCAGCGGTGTGAATCACCGCGCTGAGCGGCGCCGATGCTCCAGCGAGCAAGGCCTCGACCTGATCACGATCTGCGACATCACAGGCCACGATCCGCGCCTGGGCGCCAGCGGTCTCCAGGTCCGCCTGGAGCTGTTCGGCCCCCGCTTCGGCAGGGCCCTGCGACGAAGCCAGAACCAGATTCCGGACCCCGTGCACGGCGACCAGATGCCGGGCTACGAGGGCACCCCACGTCCCAGGCCCACCGGTCACCACCACGCAACCGGCACCCACACCCCCGGCCGCATCCTCTTCAACGACTCGGACGAGCCGTGGCACCTCGACCAGCCCGTCCCCCAGCCGAATCTCCCACTCCCCATCAGCGGCGGCCTGCTCCAGCAGACCCGCGAGATCCGGAAGCTCCGCGGTCCCAGGGCCGAGATCCACCAGCAGGATCCGACCGGAGTTCTCCGCTTGGGCCGAACGCACCAGTCCGGCGACCGCAGCCGCGACCGGGTCACCACCCGCACCCCGAACCACCACTGCCAACCGAGCCCCAGCAAAAACCGACCCGGACGTGAACGCCTGCAACACCTCCAACACCCGCGCCAACACCACCCGCACCCGCACCAACTCACCCGACTCAGAGCCAGCGGCATCGACGCGCCGGTCGAGGCCACAGGAAACGAGCAGGTCCGCGTCCAAGACCAGCCACTCCGGCACGTCCTCGACCAAGGACTCCAGACCCGCCACATCCGCGATCACAGCGCTGCTCGTCCCCTTCGCCGGCTCGGTGCCGGGAGCCGTAGAGGCGCTGCCGGCCAGGACGGAGAGAGGGGACCATTCGACCGCGAACAACGCGCCATGGGCGGCGGGAGCGTTGAGATCGGTGGCGGTGAAAGGTCGTGAGGCGAGGGCTTCCATGGTCAGGACCGGCTCGCCGGCGGTGTCGGCCAGGTTCACCTTCAAGCCATCAGGACCGGGGGTGGCGCGGACCCGAAGCGCGGTGGCGGCGGTGGCGTGGAGAGTGACACGGTTCCACGCGAACGGCATCTGCACGCTGTCGGTGTCGCCCAGGGGTGTCGCGGCCATGGAGACGTGCAGGGCGGCGTCCAGGAGAGCCGGGTGGATTCCGTACCCGGCCGCGTCGGCGCTCTCGGGGAGGGCGACCTCGCCGAGCATCTCCCCTTCCCGGGTCCAGACCGCGGTCAGGCCCTGGAACGCGGGCCCATAGGCGTAGCCGAGGTCGGCGAGGCGTTCGTAGAAATCCTCAATCGGGACCGGTTCAGCGCCCGGTGGCGGCCAGG
>NZ_CAKJTM010000158.1:0-7383 GCF_917627345.1 Protofrankia sp. CiP3
CGTGTTCCCATCTGTGGTGATAGCCCCCGGCCAAGGCGGTCGCGGGCGCTTCCCGCGGGTCGAGGATGGTGGTGATCAGGGCGATGACGTCGTGTTTCCCGTCGCCTTCCCGGTCGGGGACGTCGTACTCGACGAGGCGGGCGTAGCGGGCTTTCGCCGGGTCCAGCGGGGTGCCGGCTCGGGCAGCGGACAGCAGCGTGTCGCGCGCCTTTCCGGCGATCTTTGGGTTGATCAGGACGGTCAGGTAGGAGCCGTCGGGTAGTGCCTTCAGCGGGGGCAGGCGCAGGGTGGCCTTGACCCGCCACAGCAGCGCCGCGCCGGTGTCCGCGGCCGTGCACCAGTCCGTCCAGGAGGAGAAGTTCCGGTCGGCGAGCAGGAGCCAGTCGGACTCCAGCCGTGGGTAGAGGCTTCGGGCCAGCGCCTGCTCGCTGGCGACCTTCGTTCCGCCGGCCGGGCCGAGTTCGGCGAGGACCACCGCGTGTGAGGCGCACTCGGACACGGTCACCGCGCGGACCTTCGGCAGCGCCCCCGGCGCGTCCTGTCGGCCGGCTGGCAGGCCGAACGCGGCGATGTTCTCCTTCGAGGCCGGCGCGTCCCACTCCAGCCCGTCGATGCTCATCAGCCGCCACGGGCCGAGGAACGCCCCGAGGGTGTCCAGGTCCGCGACCGGCCCGGCGACCTGACAGAACAGTTCCGCCAGCGGCGCCGAGCCGAGCCGCTGGCGGGCCCTGGTCAGCCCACCCGAGGTCGGTTCCCACGTCGGCGAGGTGACGTCAAGGTCGTTGAGTGTCCCGGCCAGCCGGCGTGCGACCGCCTCGTAGTCGTCGTCCGCGAACAGCGCCAACGCCATCACGAAGTAGGCCACCACGTGCGGCGGGATCGTCGCGTCGCTGCGCTTGGCGCCCTTCCCGGTCGCCTCGATCGCCTCGTCGACCGCGTCGCGGGACACGAACGACGCCAGGACCCCCAGCGAGATCCAGTCCGTCAGCCGGCCGTCCGCCACCGCCCCAGTGTCCGCCACACCTTCTGATCATGCCGCTAGCCAGGCAGAACGACCGGAACCGACACACCAGGCACGGTAAAGATCCAACTAGCGTCAGTGGCATTGCCCGAAGCCGTGACGGCGGTGAGGCCTGGTGCCGGCCATGTAAGTCGAACCTTCAGCCGTCTTCGACCGTACCGCCGTCGCAGGCCAGTCTCGAAAGCATCCTCACGTTTCTGGGCGAGAGGAGCTCACCGAAGAAGCCGCTGACCCGCGCGATGAACCTAGCCGTCGCCGGAATAGCGGCTTGCAGCTCGCTTTCTGTCCAGAGATAAGGAACGAGCGGGGCCGGGCAGTCGAAGGTGCGTCGGCTGATCAATGTGGCGTCAAGCCCCACGCGAATCCAGCCGATATAGCGCGCGGAGCCCGGGGGGACCAGATTTCGGTCGAGGTTCATCGGGTGTGGAAGATGGCGTAGCATATCCTTGCATGGTTTAAAAATATGGGCCACAAAAATAACAAAGGAGACGAGATCAGAAATAAAGCGCCGAGTTTCGATCGGCGGTGCGCCGTAAAGGAGACTAGCAATTCGATCCTCGTCTGTGTCCCCGACGAACAGAAGCCTCTCCGCGACGTCCGGTTCGCGTGCGATCAACGTGGCTACGCTGGCGCTGACGTACGAGTAAGGAAGGCCCCATACGTCGTCAAGCATGTGCTTCCGGGCATAGACACCACCCAGTAGCCTGTCGGCTCGGTGAGTGGGGCGCAACTCGAATGAGCTGTCCCAGTTGCGCTCTTCCTGAGGGCCCACCCGGAGCACCGAACTCTCGGTGAGAGAATCTAAATATTCATGTTCGGCGAAATAGTAGCCGAGTGATGTTGGGTCGAGGAATGGTGCGACCCCGAGTACTCCCTTCATCGAGCTGATGAGATAGGCCCGCTCCTTGCCCGAAGCGTCGTCCCGGCCGTAACTATTTCGGCAAATGAGGTTGAGCAGATAAGTCACCTCACCTCGACCACTGACTCGGGCGTCGGCGACTTCGGGTAGTTCTTGCCGGATGATGTGCCAGGCCTTCGCAGAGACTTCCCGCACCGAGATGACATCGTCGGCGCAGTCTCTCGACTCGACGTCGAGGACCCGCGCCTGAATTCGCGGGCTGGTGGGATCGGACCTGGCCCCCGATAGGAGGGCGAAAAAGTGTCTGCGCCGCAGCGCCTCACTGGTGACCAACTGCAGGCGATCGGCGGGTGGGTAGAGCGAAAGCAGGCGGCTTGTCGAGGAGTTGGTCGAAGCCCGGGATGGCCCCTGAATGCAGTAACGCAGCTCCCGAATGCGGAACGTCGTGGCGACAGCCAGGTCCCGACCGATCGCGGCAAGCAGCGACAGCCCCTCACCGCACAGGCTTAGCGACTGGAAAGCCAGTGCCAGGTTGAATCGGCCGTCAACTCCAGAGAGAACAGCGCGGTCATTCCAGAACGACACGAGCTCGTTGTCCCGCAGGATCCGCTCCGGATGCACGCAGATCCATCGTGCTAGGATCTCTGACGACAGCCGGCGCGCGGCGCGGCCGCGCATGGGAAACGGTTGAGATGTGAGAATTGCCTCGTGTAACCGGTGTTGGTAATTTGCGCCAGGCCGGCGGGCGTTTTCTGAGGCGACCCCGTCAAGAAATGAGATCAGTTTCCTGTGGTCGGCGCCGCGTACCTGGCGGACGAAGTGAAACGTGCTGATATCGGGTTCGGGCTCAGCCGGATCTATCCAGATCAGTACGTCCAAGCCATGGCTGTCGTAAAACTCGGCGCAGGATTCAGGCAAATCCGCATCGGCCTCGGCGTCCCGCCCGTCGATGATGACCGCGGTATATTTCTTCGAGTGAGATGCGGCCAGATCCTGCAGAGCGGCGCCAGGGCTCAGGTATACAGTCACGGGTCGGCCGACCGAGGAAAGTAACTTGGTCAGCTCCGCCATCCGCGAGGAGTCCGGTGATGCTGACACCACGAGGACTGCCTTGTCTCGGGATCTGGTCATATCTCCCTCAGGGCAGTTGCGGAGGGCACCGGTGACGTCGTTTCTCCACGTGCATCTCCTGGAAGGACCGCGGCGCGATCTCTCGCAGCTCCACAGTGTTACTTTCGGGCGACTACTAACACGCGGTGCTGTGATGTCTCGATTCCCCGCTTAGTCATGTACTTTTCCCCAGTCCGGCGAAGGGAGTCGGCGTCCGAGCTGACGTCGAAGCCACGCACGGTCGGCGTCTGGACAAGAAGCTGAACGAGGCCTTCGAAGGAATAGTATGTCTGCCAGAAGCCGGAGCGCACGGATACCGTCGAGAACCATTGTGCGAAATCCGCTGCGAACTGGCGTTCCCGAGCGCCGTCGGGCAGCGAAGTATACCTCCCTCGGGGCCCGTCTTCGTCGGAACCGAATTCGAGCTTGATATTGTGTTTGTCGCGCTCGCCGACGTTTTCGACGATGGCAAGACCGCCGGGTCGCAGCACCCGTGACAGCTCCCTGGCATTGGGCGGCGAAAGCATCGCGGTGGCGACGTCAAAGAAGCCTGACTTCAACGGCAGCGCCTCGGCTAGCCCACCGACGACGGCGAGGTTCGCGGTCTTATTTGTTTCGATGTTGCGGCGTGCTCGTTCACGCATCGATGGATTGGGTTCGACTCCGACCGCGAACCTCGCGAGCGGGCAGAGGGCGATCGTCTTATAGGCGGTCCCGCAACCGCTGTCCAGCAGGAGACTCTCCGGTTGCAGGACGGCAGCGAGCTCGTCGTGAAGATACCACGGTCGACGGTCTTCATCACCTCGAATTATAGGGTTCTCATAGCGACCGGAATAAAATTCTGTAGTCAAGACATACCTCTCTGGACCGCTGCTGTCCCCGGCGCCGGGCTCGTGGCACCGGCGCTCACCGACCATGACGTCATGGTCGTGTGGTGATCGTATCGTGCCTTGCGATGGACGGCCGTCTCGTCCAGTGCGGCCGCAGCTCGGCAAATTCGAAGCAGGCTGGGCGTTCGGTGATCAGCGGCGTCTTGAGCCATATCCGTTTCAAATGGCGGATCTGACCGGTCTCGGGTCGGTCCACGTACTCGCTCCGGTCATGGATAATACGGTGGTTATTGACGAGCTGTATGTCCCCGGGCGCTAGATCGATTCTCACGGATGAATGCGCGTCGTTCGCCATCTCTTCAATGAGGTCGAGGCCGCGCATAGCCAAGTCGGTCAATCGATCGGCGTCAGGGAATCGCTGGGCGGCGAGGGTGTAATCGCGGACAAAGCGAGTGAAGAGTCGGCCGTTGAGCTCGGCGAATACGGGCATACAGTACCACGGCGAGTGACCGGGTTGCTCTTCGCCCCGAAAGTCCATCGGCAGCGGCCGGTATAACTCGGTGAGGATGTCGGGATGGCCCTCTGCCATTCGGTTGTGGATGTGCACGGTGTCCGCTAATAGAGATGTCCCGCCGGTATGCGCCCTCACAAGGCACAGTAGCGCCGTCACATCGGTCGCGTCCGAGTGAAATCCGAGCCTACTGCCACCGATCTCGTTCGCTCGCGAGGTCGGGTCGTCGAGCGACCTGCCATGGTCGGTTACGTCACCCAGCAAGTGTCCGTGCCGGTTCTGCGGGGACAGGCGCCCAAGATGGCAGCAGAGGCCCCAGAACAACATGTAGAGATCTTCGCGGGAATAACGCTCGGTGTCGACGCCGCGCAAAACCGCGAACCCCCTTCCGTTGACGAGCCGCTCTCCTATGGTTGCGAGCCACGGCGCTACGGTCGGCAGCGGGAAGTGCTTGGCAGTAACGTTCACCAGGTCGATTCCGCGTTGTCTCACCGCGCGCACCGCCTGGTCGATCTCGTTGAGTTGATGCTGACTAAACTGGTCTATCCAGCTGGCCGAATCACGGAGGTCTGCGGCCTGCCACTCGAGGTTCGGTTGAAGCTTGCGCACGCCAGGATCCTCCCTAGGGTCGAGGCTTGGACTCGGTCGGTTTCAAGAAAAGTCGCTTCGCGATCGAGTGGCGAGTTGACGGCGTGGATTTTGCGGCCGTGCAGTCCGGTGTCGCACCAACGGTGAGAGTCCGCAGCCGGTGGCGCCGGTCGGTCGAAGGGCCCGGGAGTTCGTTGAGACGGGAGGCGTCCGCAGTGTTTACTATGGCGAAGATACTCTGCGGTGACGGCTGCTGTCTGGACTTAGACCCCGTTTCACAAAGATTCGCCAACTGCGGCGTATCATACAGGGATCCACCCGGACAGGCGGGTAGAGCCCAGTCGCCATGAGCGGCGAGGTACTGACACGAGGAGCTGTGGACACGGCTCGCGCCGTTGCTGCCGGTTCGGCGGCGGCGCTTCCGTTTGGCAAATAGTAATCGCGCGCCTCCGCTAATCGCGACCAGTACAGGTCGCACTTGGCCACCGCAACGATCAACCAGATCCCGGCAGTCGGCGTCGCGCGCCCTGCCCATGCATCAGTCAGCCGGTTGCATAGACGGTCGAAGTCGTCGAACTCCTGTGCGAGGTCGCGTGCCCCCAGGGCAGCCTGCAAACTTTCGCGTCCTGCCCCAAGTTCTGCGCCGACGGTCGCGCGGTCACTTGAGTCCCAGATCGTATTATTACCGAAGCAGACTGTGTAGATCACTCCAGTCGGATATGGGGCTCTCCGCAGATCATCGGAGGTTGTGTTCGGCTGACTACGCTGTGATCGTCGGTGCGGTCACGGTGGGTCGCCAGGGTGCGCGGGCGGCACGCGACGCGGTGTAGCGGGCGCGGCGTTGCTGGTCGGCGACGTTGGTCATCCCGAACCCCACCCTGTAGATCAGCTTGGTCAGTCGGTTGATCCCCTCGGCCGCGGCGTTGGTGATCCCTGTGAGTACCCCGGCCGTGATCTCGTCGCGCCACTGGTCGATCGTCTCGGCGGCGGTGACGAGTTCGGGGACGTCGCGGCCGAACGTCGCGACGTGGTCGAAGAACCGGTAGAGGCCCCGGGAGATGTCGGTGCGGGTGGTCGCCCGGCCGGTGCGGGACGGGGCGAGCGCGAGCAGGCGCAGCAGGTGCTGCGCCGCGGTCCAGGTGACGCGCAGGTCGTGGGCGGCGTCGGGATCGTGCTCGGCGAGCAGGGCGAGCACTTCGTGGATCTTCTTCAGGCCCCGCTCGGAGAGCCGGAGCGGCCCGTACCCGAACAGGTTCTTGTACCTGTACTCGGGGTCGGTGGCCCGGCCGCGCCGGCGGCGGACCTGACGCGAGACACGTCGGCGCACGTCAGCGACCATCTTCACGATCAGCTGGGCGACGTGGAACAGGTCGGCGATCACGATGGCGTCCGGGAGCGCGGCGCGGGCGACCGCGCGGTAGGTGTTGGACAGGTCCGTGGTCACGCACTGGATCCTGGCGCGCCACTCGGCCGGCTGCGCGAGGATCCACGCGACCGCGGGCGCCTTCTTCCTGGTCTCGACGGCGCCGAGCAGCCCGTTGCCCCCGGTCGAGTCGTAGAAACTCGTCGTCCACCGGTCCGCGTCCTGGACCGACGTCCCGGTCACCGGGTCCCGGTGCCAGCGCGGCCGGCCCCGGCAGTGGTCGTCGATCCCGAGGACGCGGATGTCGGGCAGTATCCCGAACACCGCCTGGAACCGCCGGGGGGCCGCGACTTGCGCGGGCGCGGCGTCGGGTTGCTTGACCGTCGGGTCACTCTCGGCGACCGGCGGGCCGCTGAGCAGCGTCGACGCATCGGTCGCGTCGGCGTCCCACCCGGCAGCACGACGATTGGCGAGGAGGTCGTCGGTCGGTTCGCCGTCCGGATCGTCCCCGTCGTCGGGGTCGTCGGGGTCGTCGGTGAGCCCCGGGTCCGTGGCGGTCGCGTCCGCGAGCACCGCGGCGAGCGCCTCACCGACCTCGGCCGGGTCACCGGTGTGAATCCCCTCCTTCTGCGCCAGGGCGACGAACGCGTCGTGGACGGTGTGCCAGGCGATCCCCGCCCAGCGGGCGACGGTGCTGACCGGGAACATCCCGTCCCCGACCAGGTGCGCGACCAGGTCAAGCGCGGCGAGGGTCACCCGCCCGCCCGGGGCGGCGAACGCCGGGTCCTCGACGAACCGTGTCCGGGAGCAGGCGGTGTTCTCGCAGGCCAGCACACGTTTGTGCAACGTCACCCGCAGCGGGACCAGCGCGAGGTGCGCCGCGGTGTGCGCGGCGCGTTCCCTGACCCGGACGGAGGCGGTGCCACAGCCCGGGCAACACGTCACCGTCCCCGGCGCGGCGAGCACATGCAGCGTCGGCGAGCCGTCCGCCTCCCACTCCAACGTGTCCACCACACATCCGGCCAGCCCCAGCAGCGCGGCGACCCCGACAGCCGTACCCTCGAACACGACGCACCCGTCTTCTGGCGATTACGGACCTTA
>NZ_CAKJTM010000159.1:0-459 GCF_917627345.1 Protofrankia sp. CiP3
CTTGAGTTTCGCACTTACGCGGCGGCTGCGGCGCAGGCCAGGGCATAGTCGCGCAATAAGTCAGGGTCGACCTGACCTGGGCGAACGGTGGAAAACCTGGCCGTGATCAAGGTCTTCCGCAGCTTGACAATCATGTCTTCGAAGGACGGCTCGGCCTTGCTCTCGTACCACGGCTCGGCGAGCCGGCGGGCGGCGACGTCGTCGGGGTGGTAGCCGTGCAGGGCGTACCAGACGATGACCATCGACTGCACCAGCATGCCGAACGGAACCGTCCGCTCGACCGCCTTGGGCACGCGGTTGCGGGCCTGCCCGACACCCATCTGCTGCTTGCCAATCGCGTTCGACGGCTCGATCGACCACCGCACCGCATAGCGCTGCACCACCTCGGCGGCGGTGGCGACCGCGTCGACGGTGAACAGCGCCAGGTCGCACGGCTTGACGGAGCCTTCCTCCCGGACC
>NZ_CAKJTM010000159.1:840-2155 GCF_917627345.1 Protofrankia sp. CiP3
ACACACCGGCCGGCGGCGTTGCCGAAACTGCCGTACCAGATGCACCGCACCTCGGCCAGGTAGACCGACTCGGTGCGGCCGTACCGGACGACCGTGACCTTCTCCCAGGCGACGTCGGCGGCCACGTCGGCCGGCCGGCCGAGCTTGGCGCCTTTGAGTGCGGGCCGGCCGCGCCTGCCGGTACGCGGCGGGGCCAGGTCGTACAGTGCGGCGTTGGCCGGCAACCGGGTCGTCCACGTGGTCCCGGCCACCAGCAGCGGCTTGCCGTGGTAGGCGGCGTCGCCGACCCCGTGCACGACGCGGCCCGGGAACTCGGCCGCGACCAGCCCCAGCAGCTCGCCGGCCAGCTCGACCGGGCTGGCGCTGCCCTTGCCCGCCCACAGCCGGAACAACACCGGCAGGCACACCGGGGCGGTGCAGAAGGGAAGCCGGACCACGATCCCGGCCACCACCCACCGGTTCCCCCGTGCGATCTTCTTGCCGCCCTGAGCCGCCCCGTCATGGGTCCAGAACGCGTGGTGGATCTTACGGCCCCACCGCTTGAACAGCGTGTCGTCCACCACCACGGTGATCGGCGCGTCCTCGCCCAGCAGCCGCTGCACGACGAACCGCGCGGCGGCCAGCCCCAGCCGGTCGACGTCCCACACCGCCTGGGAGAAGAACCGGCACGCGGCATGGAACGACACCGTCCCGGCCAGCCGTGCCCCCGACAGCATCCCGACCACGCTGCGCCGCCCGGTCTGCCCGACCATCCCGGTGGCCAGCACCGTGAACAGCACAAACGTCCCCCGGCGGCGGAACACCGGGCGGAACACCTCCAGCATGGCAGCCCAGGACGCCGGCACGGTCACCGCGGGAACCTACCGAAACCGCCTGCCGCCCCCGGCAGGCGGCACACCGCGCGTCCATCATGAACGGCGTGCCCGACACACCCGACCAGCAGACCCGGGCCGCCGTCACCCGGCGGGTCGTCGCCCACGTCGCCCGCGGCTGGCCCCAGCTCGGCGAGCCCGTCGTGCGCCACCGCGGCCAGTTCTGTTACGTCTCCGCCGTCCTGCCCGGCCGCCGCGAACCCACCCCGATCCTGCGGCTGCGTTACCAGGGATCCGCCGACCGCTGGGCCATCGCGATCTACCTGGTCAGCGGCGAACGGTACACCGAGTCCGAACTACCCGCCTCGTTCGGGCCCAGGACAGGCACCCCGGAGGAGGGCGTCGACCACGCCTTCATCCTCTACGCGGGTCCGAGCTCTCACCCCTGACAGCGTTCGACCGTTCACAGGCGCTCAAGGCAGCGAAAGTGCGAAAGACGAGGG
>NZ_CAKJTM010000159.1:2754-8218 GCF_917627345.1 Protofrankia sp. CiP3
AGCGTTTATCTGGAACGAAAGTCCGGCCAGAGCCGACCCCTAGTAATTCGAAGCCGACCCCCTAGTCGGCCCCCGGGAACCAACCCCTAGTCACCGGGGCCCCGCCGCTCCGCATTCAGATCCTTGATCAAGGGGCCGACCAGGAAGACAGGGGTTCCCGGAAACGGCGGCGCAGGCGAGCATGGACGCGATTCGATGCTCCGCGCGGTCGGCCTTCGGCGATCGGACGCGATCAAACTGTGCTGCCGTGAAACTGTGGGAGGACTGGTACACATGGCGGACCGACCATTACCACTTGGGGACCTGACGATTATCGACATCTCCACCGTCCTGGCGGGCCCTTCGCCGCGCAGTTGCTCGCCGACTTCGGTGCGAGAGTGATGAAGGTCGAGCATCCGTCCGGCGATCCGATGCGCCGTTTCGGGTTCGCGACCAACGGCGTACCTCTCTGGTGGAAGGTGCTGCACCGGAACCAACAGGGAATGGTCCTCAACCTCAGCACTCCGGAGGGCGCGGCGGAGTTTCTGCGCCTCGCGGCCAACGCGGACGCTGTGATCGAGAAATTCTGGCTCGAGACGCTCGAGCGGTGGGGTATCGGCCCTGAGAAGCTGAAGGAAGTAGACCCTGACCTTTTCTGAGGATTCGGGGACGACACCATGCTTGATTCCGTCGACGGCGGCCTCATGGTCGAGGCCTCGTCCGGGCAGATACGCGGTTTTCTTGACCGAGGAGTGCCCAACTGGCGGGGTGTGCTCTACGGTCACATCGAGCGGCCTTTCCGGCCGCCCGAGCCGGTGAGGCCGGCCGGCCCGCTCGAGGCGAACCGCCGGGGAGCAGTCAGCTGGCAGCTGCCGACCCAGGTCGGCAGGAGCCTGTACCGGGTCCCGCTGGACGAACTCGTCGAGAACGAGGACCGCTTCAACCGGAACGTCTGGTCATCTGGCCCGCGCCAGGATGCCCCGATCCCCGTCTTGATCTGGCTTCATGGTGGCAACCGGGTGTACGACAGCGCCAGCAGCCGGATCGACGCGTGGCACTTGCGGCTCGGCACGACGTCGTCGTCATGACTGCGAACTATCGCCTTGGCCTGTGGGGCTGCCTCTATCTGGGTGGCCACGGCCTGGACTTCGCGGACAGCGACAACCTCGAGGTTCTTGACCAGGTAATGCTGCTGCGCTGGATAAAGGACAACATCGCTCGCTTCGGCGGTGACCCGGCGAACGTTACGCTGTTCGGCATGTCCTCAGGTGGCTGCGACGTGGCGACGCTGCTCGGCGCACCCCTGGCTCACGGGCTGTTCCACAAGGCCGCGATCTACAGCGGGAACGCCGAGGTGCCGGTGTCCGAGGACGCCGCCGTCCGCTTCACTGTGGAGTTCCTCGCCGCGACCGGGCCACTGGCGAGTTCGCCGGACGACCTGAGCAGGCTCCCGAACGCGGGCCTGCGTCACATCCACGGGAAGCTGCTCGAACGGGGTGTCAAGGTCCGCTACAGCCCCTTCGTCGACGGCTCCGTTGTGCCCAGGCCGCCACCGGAGACCATCAGGGACGGGGGCGTCGCCGGCGTCCCACTGCTGATGTCGGTGACCTCGAAGGAGGCGGGGATCTACGTCGCCATGGGTGACGAGGTCTTCAGTCGAGCCTATGAGGCACTGGACGTCGGAGCCCCTTCCGGCGACCAGGAGAAAATGATTGAACTGCTCTCGGAGAGAGACTATCTGGAACCCACCGACCGACTGCTGCGGGCGGCTCGCGATGCCGGCGGCATTGGCCCGGCACGGGTGTCCGTCCTGGAGGAGCTGGACCCCGGAGGAGCCGGTGACCTGCCAGATCGCGGCGCCCTACAGCCACGGGCCAAGGCCTGCCCGCAGGTGACGGCAGCGCCTGGTCCTGGGTTGGATTCCCGGCGAGATGACCCGGGGGCCCCAGGCCGCGTGCCCTGGTCGAGCCGTCCACCGCGAGCGCTGCAGGCCACCGCTTCCTTGACGAGCCTTCAGTACCCACGCACCACCGAGGAGAGAGATCGCGATGACTACCGACACCGACGCGTCGGCGGGCTCGGCGCCAAGCCCGCTCGCGGACCAGCAGCAGGCACCGCAGGTCCGTCGCCGGTGGTGGGTGCTCGCCGTCGTGTCGGTCGCGCAGCTCATGCTCATGCTCGACGCGACGATCGTCAACGTGATGCTGCCCCAGGTGCACAACGCGCTGCATCTGTCCACCACCGGTCAGCAGTGGGTGATGAGCATCTACGTGTTGCCGTTCGGTGGCCTGATGCTGCTCGGCGGGCGGCTGACCGATGTGGTCGGCAGGCGACGGGTGCTGCTGACCGGCCTGGCGCTGTTCACCGGCGGCTCGCTGCTGGCCGGCACCGCCACCACCGCGACCCAGCTGCTGATCGCCAGGGCGCTGCAGGGCATCGGCGCCGCGGCCACGTCACCGGCCGCGCTGTCAATCTTGGTCACGTCCTTCCCCGACCAGACCGAACGCACAAAGGCGCTCGGCACCTGGGGCTCCGTGTTGGGGATCGGCGCCAGTATGGGCGCGCTGCTCGGCGGCCTGCTGGTGCAGATCGACTGGCGGTGGGCGTTCTACATCAACCTGCCGGTCGGCCTGGCGGTCATCGGCGCGGTGGCTGGCCTCGTCGCGGGCGGCGGCCCTGACCAGCGCAAGCCGCCGTCGGACCTCGGCGGCGCCCTCACCATCACCGGCGGGCTGCTGCTGCTCGTCTACGGCATCGTCAGCTCCACCATGAACGGCTGGACGAGCTGGCAAACCGTCGGGGCGTTCGCGGTGAGCGTCGTGCTGTTCGCCGCCTTCGTCCGGATCGAGCAGCGTCACCGCGCGCCGCTGGTGCCGTTGCGACTGGTCGGCAAGCGCAATGTGGTCGCGGCGAGCCTCGGCCAGCTGGTCTCGGCCGGCATCATGCTGCCGACGTTCTTCCTGCTGCCGCAGTACATGCAGGGCGTGCTGCACTACAGCCCGCTACAGACGGGCCTGGCCTACATTCCGACCAGCCTGGCGATGTTGTTCGTATCGGGTGTGGTGGCCCGCGTGATCCCGAAGACCGGCGCGCGTGGCCCGTTCCTCGTGGGCACAGTGCTGCTGGCCGGGATGCTAGGACTGATCATGAATGCAACGATCGACTCCGGGTACTGGACGTTGCTGCTGCCGGTGACCGCACTGCTCGGCATCGGGCTCGTGATCTGCATGATCACTATTCCGGTGGTCGGCACAGCCGACGCGACAGAGGAGGACGCCGGCACGGCATCGGGCATCCTCAACGCCGCCGCCGAGGTGGGCGGCGCGCTCGGCCTCGCGGTGGTGGCCACGTCAGTCGGCGCGCGCTCGGCGGAGCTGGTCCGCCAGGGTGTCGATCCGGTGCACGCGCTCAATTCCGGCTTGCATCGTGGTTTCGCGGTGCTGTTCGTGTGGGTCGGACTGAACCTGCTGATCGGGCTGTTCGGCCTGCGAGGCAAAGCAGCCAGTCGCTTCCGAGCCGACTGATTACCAACCCGCCTGGCTTGGCCGGCGGCGAACCTCCGGATCCTCAGCCTGGTGATCGGGAACACGACCGTTCTGATGACCGGCCGCAGGCTCATGACGCACGAGGTCGGCCGGGAGGCGAGCCGCATGGTGATCAACCAGGGTGATTACGAGAAGATCATCGACGTGATCCTCGATCCCGGGCTGTCCGATGTGGAACGCGCGGAGCGGATAAAGGAATTCCAGCGGTGAGCGGTCACAGCAGCTCGTAGGGGGGTCTCCGCGTACAGTTCGCGCACCTTGTCTAGGACCTCGTGGTCGGTGCACCATTCGGTGCGGTCGACGGACAGCACCGCCCGGACGCCGGTACCCGAGCTGGTCACGAACGCGGCCTCCAGGTCCTGCAGGTCGGACAGGTTAACGGGCTCCGTCGTGGCCGGCTGGTCGAGTCTCTGGTCGATCAACGCCATCGTGACACCCGGAAGCCATGCGGCCCGTGGCCACAAAACCCGCCCCTGGCGCACGAACCCGATGTTCGACGTTGAGGCCTCACTGATCATTCCGTCGTCGCTGATGAACAGTACGTCGTCGAAGCCGGCCCGTTGTGCGCGGCGGCGGTGCGTAAGGGCCCCGAAGAGGCTGACGTGTTTCACAGTCGGAGTCTCACGCTGGTACCGCGCGGCCTGAAGTCTCAGGGGCGCCAAGGCTCCATGCCCGGCGGGCCGGGTGGTCACCAAGACGCTCGGCTCCGCGTCCGAGCCGATGGTCCCGAGGTCGAGAGCCGGGTCGTAGACCGTGACTCGAACCATGACCGGCCCCGGATTCCCGGCCAACGCGTGGCGCACCTGATGACGAACCGCATTGGTGTCGAGGTCGGTGTCGAAAAGTTGCCGGCAGTCCCTCGTCAAACGCTCCAGGTGCAGGGGAAGACCCCGTACGGCGAAATCCTGTACCAGCATGGAAGTGAAGTGCCCGTAGTTGGTCAGGGCGAGCACTCTCATCTGCTCCGGGCTGGCCGGAGCGCCATTCAGTTCCATCGCTTCCTCAAGTACTCGAAGAAACCCGCAGACCGATGATCGTGTTTCAGTCTGGCTGGCTGCGGATCTCGCGGGCGAGGTCGATCGAGGCGTCGATTTCGACCTTGCGGTTGGTAAGGATTTCGACGTTGATCCCGAACGGCAGGCCGAGCCGGCAGCAGAACCCGATGAGAACTCGGGGAGCAGCACGCCGCCACGGGTCCTGGCCAAAGGTTCGGCGGCACTGGTGGTTTCGTGAGAAGCCATCCATCAATCATCTCAGTCGCCGGGCGTGGTCAGCGCTCAAGATTGCCGATTGCCGACTACAGCGCCTAAGCACTTTCGTAAGGGATGTCCTGCCGATGCAGTGTCAATCCGAAGTGTTCGAATATTGGGGTGAACCGCGGTCTTCATCGAATATCCGGGGGGCAAGGTGGAACTAAATGGCGCTCCGGCCAGTCCAGGCGATCTTCGCGTGCTCGCCCTGACGAACGACGGGCACTTCACTTCCATGCTGGTACAGGATTTCCGGGTACGCGGGTTGTCCCTGCACATCGAGCGGTTGGCGAACGATTTTGGAAAGCTCTTCGATGTCGAATTGGACACTGACGCCGTTCGCCACTACGTGCGGAATGCGTTGCGAGGAAGCGCACGTCAGCGTGTTCGGCGCGCTCATGCACCGCCGTCGTGCGCAGCGCGCAGGTTTCGACGACGCACTTTTCACGAGCCACGAGGGACTGAAATGCGAGATTTCCGCGTCGAACATCGGCTTCGTACGTGGGGTCGAATAGTGTGGCCGCAGTCCGAGTGGCTCCCGGGTGCCACAATGGCTTTGATCAACCAAACGCTCGACGAGCCGGCCGCGATGGAGCCCAGCCAACTGACTGACATGCCCGACATGGAAGCCGCGTTCGCCACCAACTCGGGCACTGGCGTACGAGCTGTGCTGTCGGTGGGCCACACCCA
>NZ_CAKJTM010000160.1:0-7119 GCF_917627345.1 Protofrankia sp. CiP3
AACAGCGATGATCACGGGAGTCGGGTGGAGTCCGAACCGAGTGCCAGAGCCCTCGCGCAGGCCGCCTAACACCCCCGAAGGACTTCCAGGCTCAACCACTAAGGGTGCCCGGGCCAAGGCCCGGCGGCGGGGCCAGGCCCGCGAGGACTTCGTGCTGGAGACCGTGTACTGGGACGCCGGCACTGTCCGACTCCTGCCCCGTCTGCTCAAGAGCCGCACCCGGGGACCGGTGTTCGTCACCCACCGCAAACCTGGCCCAGGGAAGGTCGTCGGCGCGCGACGTCTGCCCGGACACCGGCCTCGCCCGGCTTTCCTACGGGCAGGCCCGCGCCCTGTTGGACAAGCACACCGCAGTGCGCGGGCCCGGGACGGGCTGGGACCTGCACGAGTGGCGGCACTCCTCCCTGACCCACCTCGGCGAGGCCGGGGCGAGTTTGCTGATGCTGATGGCGAAGTCGAGGCATAAGAAGCCGGAGAACGTCCGCCGCTACTTCAAGCCCTCGCCGGAGGCCATCGCCGAGCTGACCAGCCTGCTGGCGCCCGGGGATGCCCGGCGCTGATCCGGCCTCGGTGGCTTGCAGTCGGTACAGGTTCATGTCGGAGGCGTCCCCGCCCGCACCCCGGAGGGCTCGGGGACGCACTGCCCTGGCATGCGTGGGTCGCTGTCCGCCGCCCCGTTGGCGTGATCGCCGGCGGTGTCGTCGGTGCGGGGGCCGGGCAGAGGGGTGCCGCCGGGCCGATCGTGGCTGCAGCACCGGCGGGGGCGGGTGCCAGTAGGCCAGAGAACCAGAGGAGATCACCCCGGCCAGCCGCCAGCAAGTCACCGGGCGTGACAGTTCTGGGCTGCCGATTGCTCACGGTGGGTGGCCGCTGAACGCTATCCCTGGCTACTTCAGTTGATGGGTTCCATGTCCGGCTTACGGCGTTCTCCCGGCGCTGGCTGGCGCCGGAGCAGCGCTGGACTGGTCAGGACGACGGCGTTTCCGAGGAGGATCAGGGCGGTGCCGGCCAGGTCCCGCCCGGACCAGTGAAGGTTCTCGTAGACGGTGGAGAGGATCAAGGCGACGACGGGGAAGAGCACGGTGGCGTAGGCCGCGCGCTCGGCGCCGATCCGTCCGAGCAGGGTGAGGTAGGCGCTGAAGCCGATCACCGAGCCGAAGACGGCGAGGTAGAGCAGTGAGCCGGTGTACGCCAGTGTCGGTTCGAAGGCGGGCCCGCCGCCGAAGAACAGTGCGAACGGTGTCAGCAGCAGGGTCCCGTAGGCCATGGCGTACCCGGTGCTCTGGACCACCGGGATGCCTGCGGCCTGCGTCCGGCCGGAGACCACGTTGCCCAGGCAGAACACCAGCGTGCCCGTGAGGGCGAGCGTGATGCCCCGGCCGGATTCAGAGGACAGCCGGGTGAGCTCCGACCAGAACACCGTCCCCATCCCGAGCAGGCCGATGGCCGCGCCGACGAGCACCCTGGGGGCGATGGTGCGGCGGTGGAACAGGCGGGCGAAGGCGATGTTCACCAGCAGGGACATGGCGAAGATGACCGACACGAGGCCGGTCGCCAGGTGTTGCTCGGCGTAGTAGAAGCACACGAAGTTGGTGGAGAACATCAGTGTGCCCATCAGGGCGAACTGCCGGTGGACACGTAGTGGGTAGCGTAGGGGAAGCCCGCGCAGGAGGGCCCATCCGAGTAGTAGTACGGCGGCCAGCGCGAACCGGTAGGCGATGGAGGCGGTGGGGTGGACCTCTCCGAGCTGCCCCTTGATGGCCAGCCAGGTGGAGCCCCAGATCAGGACGGTCACCGCGTAGAGGACGGCGTTCACCGGCAGTTCCGTTCCAGCAGGGAGACCAAGCGGTGTGCTCCTTCGGTGACCTGGTCGCGTGTGAGGGAGCTGAGGGACAGCCGCATCTGGTGGCGGCCGCCGCCGTCGGGGTAGAAGTAGCTCATCGGTGTCCAGATCACGCCGTGGTCGCGGGCGGATCTTTCCAGCAGCGCGTTGTCCGCCGGGATGGGCAGGGTCAGGGTGAGGAAGAAGCCGCCCTCGGGTGCGTTCCAGCGGATCCCGGCCTGCTGCCGTCGACTCGCCGGGAGCAGGTGATCCAGGCAGTCCAGCAGGACGTCCAGGTTCTGTCGGTAGAAGCCGGCAGCTTCATCATTGGCTTCGCGCAGGCGAAAGCCGTGGGTGATGAGCATCCCGCCGATGACGGCCTGGCTGAGTGCCGGGGTGTTCACCGTGACCATGCTCTTGACCTTCGACAGTTCCTCGGCCAGGAGCGTCTGGCGGCCGTCCGGCGCGCGGACGTGCTGGTCGGCCACCACGTAGCCGACCCGGGCGCCGGGGAAGCAGGTTTTGGCGAAGGACCCGAGGTAGATCACACGGCGGCGGGTGTCGAGTGCCTTCAGCGTGGGCCGGTGGGTGCCGGTGCTGCGGGTGAAGAAGCCGTACGGGTTGTCCTCCAGCAGCAGCAGGTCCTCGTCCTCGGCCAGCTCCAGCAGGCGGTGGCGTGCGGGGAGGGTCATGCGGATACCGGTGGGGTTGGAGAAGTCGGGGATCACGTACAGCGCCCGGGGCCGCTTGCCGGCTGCTCGCAGGGCGGCGACGGTGCGCCGCAGTGCCTCGGGGTCGATGCCGTCCTCGCCCTCCGGGACTGGCGCTGTCTCGATGTTCAGCAGCCGGGCCGCCCCCGTGATGCCGATGTAGCACGGGGAGGGGACCAGCAGGACGTCCGAGGGACGGGCGAACAGCGCGCGGAGGGTGATGAACATGCCTTCCTGGCAGCCCACCGTGACGACGAGGGACTCCGGGTGGGCCTGGATGCCCTCGTCGTTGTGCAGGGTGCGGGCCACCAGGTGGTGGATCTGGCCGTTGGTACGCCCGTACTGGAAGAGCAGGGTGCGGACCTCAGCCGGGGTCCGGCCGAGGTCGTCGCGGAGATGGTGTGTGTACGCGTCGAGGTAGTCACCGATCCGCTCGGCCTTGAACAGGCCTTCATAGGGCCGACCCGGGCCGAAGGAGATCGCCTCCGGGTGACGGGAGGTGATCTCGTTGAGGAAGTTCATCACCTCCATCAGCGGGTCGGACAGCGAGCCGTGCAGCTCGTCCGCCTCCAGGACAGGGGTGGAATCGCGGCTGATCACCGGGGGTCTTCCCACAGGACGGGGGTGAAGTCCGGGTCGGTGTAGTCGGGATTGCCCTGGGCGTCCTTGCGGACGAGGACGTCATTGTTGTAGACGACCTGGTCGCCGGAGGAGAGGTGGAAGGGCCGCCACTGGTTGGCAGCGTCCTGCAGGTGCAGGGAGATGGCACGGCGGGGCCGGTCGCTGCGGTTGTGCCCGCTGCCGTGGTAGGTCCGGCAGTGGTGGAAACTGATGTGCCCCTTGGGAATGTTCACCGGCACCTTGCGCACCCGCGCCTGGTTGTAGGCAGCGTTCTCCTCCAACATCTCCTCGAGCTCCGAACGGTCGCGGTCGGCGAAGTGCCGGGTGGTGCTGTCGTCACCGCCGATCTCCTTCCAGGTGTGGCTGCCGTCGATCATCGTAATCGTCCCCATCTCCTCATCACAGTCGTGGAAGGGGATGAAGGCGGTCAGCATCTGGTCCGAAGAGCAGGTCTGCCAGTAGTGCCGGTCGAAGTGCCACGGCACGATGTTCCGGGCGTCGTCCAGACGCGGGGGCTTGTGAATGAGCGTGCTGTTCCACAGCCGTATCTGGCTGGTCTGCGCAATGCGCGCCGCGACCGCCGCGATGACCGGCTTGGATAGGATCCGGCGGATCGTCTCCTCCTCGTAGAAGATGTAGTCGTTGTGCCGGTGCACATCACCCTGCGAGGGCTCCCAGTAGGCCAGGCGCGGCGGCCGCACCGGCAGGGGACGGTCCCGGTGGCCCGCGTAGAACCGGTCGCTGGCCGCGGCCAGGGTGTCGACCTCGTCATCGGTCAGCAGTTTCTTCGACAGGTACCAGCCGTGGTCCTGATAGAACTCCACCTCCTCCTCGGTGGGCAGGAGGAGCTGCTCGGCGGGCGTAAGCGTGAAGGAAGTCGTGTTCATCGAGGTGCCGTATTCCTGTCGATCAGTGATGTTGCGTTGCAGGGAAGAAAGGGTGGAGAAGGTCCGAGCCGATCATGTCCAGGCGTGGCCGGCCGGACAGCGCCATGGCCTCTTCCAGCTCCGTGTACAGCGTGGACAGGACCCGTTCCGCCCCAGCGGCGCCGTCGACCGCGAGGCCCCACAGGACGGGGCGGCCGACCAGGACCGCGCGGGCGCCCAGGGCCAGTGCCTTGAGTACGTCGGTGCCGCGGCGGATGCCGCCGTCGACCAATACCTCGCAGCGGCCGGAGACGGCCCGGACCACCTCGGGCAGCGCGTCCAGCGCCGCCACCGCACCATCGAGCTGGCGGCCTCCGTGGGTGGACACGATCAGTCCCTCCACTCCCAGGTCGGCGGCTCGGTGGGCGTCCTCCGCGGTGAGTACGCCCTTGAGAACCAGCGGCAGTCGGGTGAGTGAGCGCAGCCAGGCCAGGTCTTTCCAGGTGAAGGCGGCGTCGTGGTGACGGGCGGCGTGCCAGGCCAGGACCGATTCACCCGAACGGCCGTCGTGCAGTCCGCCCGCGTGGCCGTCGTCGAGATTGACCGGCCGGATGTGCGGCGGCAGCCTGAACCCGTTGCCCAAATCGCGCTCCCGGCGTGCCATCCGCGGGGTGTCCACGGTGATCACCAGGGCCCGGTAGCCGGCCGCCTCCGCCCGGCGGACCAGGGACTCGGTCACCTCGTGGCGGCGCAGGACATACAGCTGCAGCCACAGCGGGCCGGTCGCCGCGGCGGCAGTCTCTTCCAGCGTGGTACTGGCGAAAGTGCTGGCCACGGTGAGCGCACCCACTGCGCCGGCCGCACGGACGGTGGCCACCTCGCCCTGTGGGTCGACCAGACAGTGGTAGGCCATCGGAGCGACCCCGACGGGGAAGGCCACCGGACTGTCCAGCAGCGTGGTGCCCAGCTCGCAGCCGGACACGTCGACCAGGGCCCGCGGCCGCAACCGGTAGCGGCCGTATGCAGCACGCTCGTCCCGCAGGGTGACCTCTTCGCCGCTGCCGCCCGCGATGTAGTCCCACACCGGCGGATCGAGCCGGACGCGGGCCGCCTCTTCGTAAGCGAGGAGGGAGAGGAACGCGCTGCGGTCCGATCCCTCAGGTAGGTCCGTCCCAGCGACGGTGCGTGCGGTCACCTGCCCGCCCGGACGGTAAGGCCCGGGGCCTGCACCCGCTCGCGTTCGACGGCCTCGTAGAGGGCCTTGATGTTGCCACTGCCGAAGGTGCGTGCCTCGACGCGCTGGATCAGCTCGAAGAACACGGTCCGGCGGGCGAACGGCGAGCGGGTGAACACCTGTATCAGGTGCCCCCACTCGTCCCGGTCCACTAGCAGGCCCAGCTCCTGAAGCGCCCGGGTGTCGATGTCCACGTCGATGCCCCGCTCAGCCAGCGAGGAGTAGTAGCCCGCCGGGGTCGACAGGAACTCGACCCCCGACTCGCGTAGTTCGCCCGCGGCCCGGACGATGTCGTCGGTTCCGTAGGCCACATGCTGTACACCCGGGCCGTCGAAGCCGTCCAGGAAGTCGTTGAGCTGCCCGCGGGCGCCGCTGGGGTCGGGCTCCACCATGGTGAAGGTGATGCCCCGGCTCTCGTCCTGCACGACCTTCGACTCCATGGCCTGACCGCCGACGACGATGTACTCGTAGTAGGTGTGCCGCAGACCCAGAGCCCGCTCGTAGAAATCAACGACGCCTGCCAGCGATCCGGGACGCAGGCAGAAGGCCAGGTGATCGATCGACCGGAACAGCTCCGCCGTCGGCACTGCGGCCTCGGAGATGGACCGATAGCGCCCCGGGAGGAAGGAACCGGACGGATCGTCCCGCTGTACGAGGGTGTGGACGAGATCATTGGCCGCGGCGACAGTGGCCACGGTGACCCGGCCGCTCCCGTCCTCGAAGGTCCGCGGCCCCGCGACCGCCTCGGCCCCGGCAGCCACCGCCCTGGCAAAATCGCTGACCGCGTCCGTCGTGCACAGAGCCACATCCCGCACCCCGTCACCGTGCCTGCGCACGAACCGGGATACCGGATGGTCATCATGGAGTGCGGAGGTTACCACCAGACGGACCCCGCCGTGCGCCAGCACCAGCGAACGCGCACCGGCGAGACCCGTCAACGGGTCCGCCTCCGCCACTACACGGAACCCGTAAGTGGTGCAGTAGTAGTGGGCGGCCTGAGCGGCGTCTCCCACAAAGAACTCCACGTGGTCGACACCATGCGCAGTCACGTCTGTTCCAATCTTTCACTCTGTCTCTCGGAGAACCAGCCATGCGGCGGCCCGCTGACGCCCGGCATGACAAAGGCCGCGTTGCGAGGTCTCCATGGGGGGCAGGAAGAGCCGACGGAGACCACGTTCGCAACCAAAGATCGAGCGAACCGTCTAATCCACTTCTACACCTGGAGGCTTATTCAGAACTCCCATTCTGGATGATCTAGATCATGCATCGCCGCAGGTCGAGACACTGCTATAGATCTTTATGGAAGAGTTCTGCATAACCCTCCTGGGACACCACCAGCCACTTCAGGGAGAAACCCGTGCACCAACCCCAAAATCATCCCGGCATCTGTGACAGCCGGCGGAATCAAGCGGTCAAGGCGACACATGCCTTTCCAGCAGATCGTTGAACACTTCTACCGGCTTGCGCCAGCCCAACGTCTCACGAGGCCTACCATTCAGCTCTGCGGCCACTCTATCGAGATCTTCCTGGGAATGCAAGGGGGCGAGTTCAAACGGTCATAGCGATACTCCGATAGGATGATCTCGGTAGTGTCGACAGACTGGACGGTAGATGGCTTCGCACGAGCTGTTGAAGATCGAGGAGCGGGAGACGATCTCCCGGGAACTGAGCCGGCACAAGTCGGCGCGGTATATCGGGCAGATGCTCGGCCGGCACCACTCAACAATATCTCGGGAGATCGACCGTAACGGCGGCGCGACGGCATACCGTGCGGTCGAGGCGCAGCGACGCTGCGAGGAGAACCTGGCACGTCCGAAGGAAAGAAAGCTCGAAGCATTGCCACGGCTTCATGACGCGGTGAACGAT
>NZ_CAKJTM010000161.1:0-7111 GCF_917627345.1 Protofrankia sp. CiP3
AGAGACACTCAAAGCCGAAGGCCGCGTCGAGACGCTGCTCCAGCTGCTGACCCTCAAGTTCGGTCCGCTTCCCGAACCGGTACTCGCCGCTGTGCGCGACGCCTCCACCGATCAGCTCCAGGCCTGGACCGCCCGCGTCCTGACCGCCAACAGCCTCGACCAGCTCCTCGGCTGAAACAGACACCTGCGACCAGCTACATGATCTGATGGCCGCTGTCGGTCCTGATGCGGCGGAGGCCTACATGACCATCGCGGAGACACTCAGGGCTGAGGGCCGCGTGGAGGGCCGCGTCGAGACGCTGCTCCAGCTGCTGACCCTCAAGTTCGGTCCACTTCCCGAACCGGTACTCACCGCCATCCGAGACGCCTCCACCGACCAGCTCCAGGCCTGGACCGCCCGCGTCCTGACCACCAACAGCCTCCACCAGCTCCTCGACTGACCAACAGACACACCACAAAGCCTGTTCCTTGATCTGCCGCACGTCACGAGTCGGCCATCGAGGCCACTCACGCGCCCATGAAAGTCACCGCGAAATGGTGGCGCCACGCGGTGTGACCACGCGACGATGGGCGGACCTCGCGGTCGCCAGATGGAGCACGGTGTGGAACCGCGGACTGGGCGGGAGAGCGCTTTGCTCGACGCCTACGGCGTCGACCTGGACGAGGGCCGCACCGAAGTACTACCGCTGCCGCGGGGAGGCCAGTCCCTGAGCACGAGCTTCGGACCATGCGGTCAAGGGCGGTAGCGGTAGACGTCACGGCGGTGATCGATGTCGAGAACGTGAATCTCTCAGCGATCTTCTATGATCCGGTAGTGCACACGGTTCACCGAAGGAGTCACCCCGCGGCAGACGGTCCCACCGCGTTAGCCGGACATCGGTGGGGTACCCTCGGTTGACTACCGCGCACGCGGTATGATCATTACTATCTTCCGGCGGAGTGTTCTCGTGTCTTCGGTGTGTGACGTCTGCGGCAAGGGGCCGGGCTTCGGCATGTCGGTCTCCCACTCCCACCGGCGCACGCGGCGGCGCTGGAACCCCAACATCCAGACCGTGCATGCGCTCATCGGCAAAACGCCCAAGCGTCTCAATGTGTGCACTTCCTGCATTAAGGCCGGCAAGGTCACCCGCGCTTAGTGTCGGGCGCGGGCGGCACGCTGGCTTCGTTCTCGTCGGCTTGCGTGACCTCCGGCCACGCCGCGCCTCCTGCGGCCTTGCCAGCCCACCACCCGCATCCCGCCACACAACCCCACATCAGTCACGGGCGGCAGCGTTCCGCCACCGCCAGGCGTGGTCGACCGGGCCGATGCCGGCACCGAGCGCGAAGCCGGCTGCCAGCGCACCGGTGACGTACTCCTTGGCCGCCCGCACCGCGTCGGGCACCTCCATCCCACGAGCCAGAAACGCCGTGACCGCGGACGCGAGGGTGCAGCCGGTGCCGTGCGTGTGTCGGTTGTCGTGCCGCGGCGCCCGGAGCAGGACCGTCCGCCTGCCGTCGGTGAGCAGGTCCACCGCGTCGCCGCGCAGATGACCGCCTTTCACCAGCACCCAGCGGGATCCGAGGGCGAGCATCGCCCGAGCCGCATCCGGCATGTCTTCCTCGTCGCGCACAGCGACGCCGGTGAGCAGCCTCACCTCGTCCAGATTCGGGGTCACCACGGTCGCCAGTGGCAGCAGCCGTGTCCGGACGGTCTCGACGGCCTCAGGGGCGAGCAGCGGATCGCCGTGTTTGGACACCCCGACCGGATCGACCACGACCGGGACGCCCGCATCAGCCAGATCGGTCAGCTCGGCCGCCACCGCCGCCACGATCCACGGCGACGGCAGCATCCCGGTCTTGACCGCGTCGACACCGATGTCGTCCACAACGGCCCGGATCTGCGCGGCGACGGCCTCAGCGGGCAGCTCCCACACCCCACGTACCCCCAGGGAGTTCTGCGCCGTCACCGCGGCCAGAGCGGTCATCCCGTGGACGCCGAGGGCCAACATGGTCTTCAGGTCGGCTTGGACGCCGGCACCGCCGCCGGAGTCGGATCCGGCGATCGTCAGCGCTCGAGGCGGGGCCACAAACGCCACGCTACGGCTGGACTCGGCCGGTTCAGCGGCGGAAGTGATCCCAGCCACGTGGTGTGCCCCTGGCGTCGCTGGCAGCCAAGCCGTCCAGCTGCGGGTCGCGCAGGTCCGGCGGGATGTCGTCACCGACAAGCCGCACCCCGGCCCGGGTGCTCCCGGCCGGTTCACCGGGCCGGGACGAACCGGCCGGGAGCACCCGGCCGATCACCGCCACGCCGGCCGGCACGGCCACGCCCGCCGGCAGCGTCCCGACCAGGCCATGATCCTCACCGCCGGTAAGCAGGTGCCGCACGCCGACACCGGGAACGAGTGCGCTCAGAGCGGCCACGTCCACCTCGAACACGACCCCGGACGCGGTGGCCACATGCCCGAGATCGGCGAGCAGCCCGTCGCTGACATCCACCAACGAACTCGCGCCCGCCCGTGCCAAGGCTGGCCCGGCCGCATACGGCGGCGACGGACGGCGGTGGGCGGCCACCAGCGGCCCGTCCCGCACACCGGCGAGCAGCAGGTCGAGGCCGGCCGCGGAGCGGCCCACCGTGCCGGCGAGCACGACTGATTCCCCCGGCCGCGCTCCGGCCCGTGTCAGCGGGGCACGCCCCGCCAGATCGCCCAGCGCGGTCACCGCCAGGCAGATCTCGCTCGCGCTGACCATGTCACCACCGACGACGGTCGCGCCGACCAGCGCACACTCGTCGCGCAGACCGTCGGCCACGCCATCGACGATCTCTATGGGCGTGGCCGGCGGGCAGGCCAGGCCGATCAGCAAAGCGGTGGGCGTGGCTCCCATGGCCGCCACATCCGCAAGACTCTGCGCGGCAGCCTTGCGCCCCACGTCGTACGGAGAGGACCAGTCGAAACGGAAGTGGCGCCCCTCGACCAAAAGGTCTGTGGTAGCAATCACATAACCAGAAGGCGCGGGGACCACGGCAGCGTCGTCACCGGGACCCGCGGGTGGCCCAGGTGACCGCAACCGGGTCACCACCCGGGCGATCAGAGCAAATTCCCCGGCGTCGGACACACTCACCGGAGCCGATTGCCTGTTACCTTCTGTCGGCCCGTTGTTCTGCGAGACGGGTTGTCGGCATGCGACGAGGGAGCGTCTGTGGTCCACGCGTACATCCTCATCCAAACTGAGGTTGGCAAGTCCTCCTCGGTGGCCAAGGAGATCGAACAGATCCCCGGAGTCACCCAGGCAGAAGACGTCACCGGCCCTTACGACGTGATCGTGCGCGCTGCGGCGGCCAGCGTCGATGAGCTGGGAAAACTGGTCATGTCACGGGTGCAGGCAGTCGATGGCATCACCCGGACCCTGACGTGTCCGGTGGTTCACTTCTGACCCGGCCGACGGTGGTGCGATCATGGCCCTTCGCACTGCCGGAGGCCCGAACCGGTAACCCGGGGTGGCATGGCCGACAGGCTCGGGCACCCCTGTTCGACGAACACGCACCGCTCGCATGATGGCCAGGATCTCGATCCCGGCCATCGCGCGGGCCATCGTCCTTGCCACCATGATTCTCATCACATCCTGCGCGGGATCTCCAGGTCCGGTCACGGTCAGCCTGGCGCCCAGCCCAGCCGGCGACGAACGGTCGGCCTGTCTGAAACTCATCGCGGCGCTGCCCTCCTCCCTGGGGACGGGCTTCGGCCGCCGCGAGGTCAGACCGGCGTCACCGTTCGTCGCCGCCTGGGGTTCCCCCCCCACGGTGCTGTCGTGTGGGGTCCCCGGGGTCGCCGCGGCCTACCGCCCGGACGTGACCCTCTCGGTTGTCGACGACGTCGGCTGGTTCGCCGAGGAGCGCGGTGCCAGCGTCCGCTACTCCACACCGACCAGACGTCCCCAGGTGGTGGTCATCCTGCCCGCGTCGGTGCAGGCGTTCGACGTTCTGGTCACGCTTGCCGGTCCTGTCCGCGACGCCACCAGACCGACAGTCGCCTGACCCCCGCCCACCGCGGTCTCAGCGCAGCCCGGTGCCGCGGCGCACCGCGAGTGCGATCAGCCGGTCCACCAGCGCCGGGTAGTCCAGGCCGGTCGCCCCCCACATCCGGGGGAACATCGAGGTCGGGGTGAACCCGGGCATGGTGTTGACCTCGTTGACGACAATGGAGCCGTCCGGGCACCAGAACATATCCACCCGCGCGAGGCACGCGCAGTCCAGCGCGTTGAACGCCCGCACGGAAAGATCACGGATTCTGGCCGCGGCCTCGCCGGGAATGTTCGCCGGGACGTCGAGCCGGACCGCGTCCGACAGGTACTTGGCCTCGAAGTCGTAGAACCCGGCCGAGGAGGTCACCGTCACCTCAGCCGGGACGCTCGCCTCCGGCTCGCGACCGGACAGGCTCTCCAGCACCCCGCACTCGATCTCACGGCCGGCGACGGCAGCTTCGACAAGCACTTTCGGGTCGACCGCGCGGGCGGCCTTCAACGCGGTCTCAAGCTCATCCCACGCATCCACCCGGCTGATGCCGATGCTGGAACCGCCTCGGGCCGGTTTGACGAACACGGGCAGCCCCAGCCGTTGCCGGTCGGACGCGGTGAGGGCCTGCCCCCCGCGCAACACCACGAAGGGGGCCACCGGCAGCTGCGCGGCCGCGAGCAGGGTCTTCATGTGCTGTTTGTCCATGGCCGCGGCGCTGGCGAACACTCCAGAACCGACGTAGGGCACACCAGCCATCTCCAGCAGCCCCTGCACGGTGCCGTCCTCGCCGAAAGGCCCGTGCAACAGCGGGAACACCACGTCGACCTCACCGAGCCCGATCTCGTCAAAGCCGGCCTCGTCAAGCCCGGCCCCGTCAGGGCCGACATCCCCGGATCCGTCAGGGCCGACATCCCCGGATCCGGGCCCGGTCCGCACCGGGCCGAGAGCCCGCAGGCCACCAGCGGTCGGATCGCCCGGCAGTGCCACCGGCGTCCCCGTGTGGTCGACGCTGGGCAGCGCACCGGCACGGATCTCGAGTGGCGCCGGATCGCCCGAGCCGAGCACCCACCGGCCATCCGGGGTGATACCGATGGCCACGACCTCGTAACGTCGTTGGTCCAGGGCGCTAAGCACGCTTCCGGCGGACACGCACGAGATCGCGTGTTCGGTGCTGCGCCCGCCGTAGATGACGGCGATCCGGATCCTGCGCGGGGTACCGGGCATGACCGGACCCTAACCGATCGTCGGTCACACCACCGTGCGGTCGACGTCACGGAGAAGCCCATACCGCGGCGACGGCCGCCGGCAACGGTGGTTCAGGCGATGGGTCCACGATGCTCGCGATGCTCATGGCCTGGCTCGCGGGTCATCAGCTCCTTGACCGCGTCTATCGGAGCGAGACCTTCGTAGATGACCCGCTCCACCTGCTCGGTGATCGGCATCGCCACACCCAGCGACCGGGCCAGCGCCAGGACGGGACGGCAGGAGCGGACGCCCTCGGCGACCTGGACCTGTTGGGCGTTGGCCGTGGCCAACGTCATGCCCCGGCCGAGCTTCTCACCGAAGGTGCGGTTGCGCGACAGCGGCGACGAGCAGGTAGCGACAAGATCCCCCAGGCCGGCGAGGCCGGCAAACGTCAGCGGGTCGGCGCCCATGGCCGCGCCGAGCCGGGTTGTCTCGGCAAGCCCTCGGGTGATCAGGGAGGCGACCGTGTTGGTACCGAACCCCATACCCTCGAGCATGCCGGCGGCCAGCGCGATCACGTTCTTGACAGTGCCGGCGAGCTCACAGCCGACCAGGTCGGAGTTGGTGTACGGACGAAGATAGGACGTCCAGCACACTGCCTGCAGGTCGGTGGCCGTCTGTTCACAGGCGCTCGCCACGACGGTGGCCGCTGGCTGCTCGGCAGCGATTTCGCCCGCCAGGTTCGGACCGCTGACCACCGCGATCCGCTCCGGGCCCGCGCCGGTGACCTCCCTGACGACCTCGCTCATCCGACGGCAGGACGCGATTTCGATACCTTTGATCAGACTCACGTAGACCGCGGCCGGCGGGACAAGCGGTGCCCAGCGCGTCAGGCATCCGCGCAGGGCCTGGGACGGCACCGCCAGCACGACCAGATCGACCTCGCGGAGCGCCTCCGCGGCCTCACCCGTGGCGCTGACCTGGTCAGGCAACGTGAGTCCGGGCAGATAGCGAGGGTTGACGTGCGAGTGGTTCACCGCGCGCACGATGTCAGGCTCACGCGCCAGCAGGGTAACCCCGGCGCCGGCGTCCGCGAGTACCTTGGCGAAGACCGTCCCCCAGGATCCGGCGCTCAGAACAGCTGCTCTCGTCACCCGGATCGCCTGCCAGCCGGACGTCCGCCCCCGAGTCCGCCGCGGCGCGGCTGAACCGGGCGCCGGATGGCGACGACCGTCGCCAAGGTGATCCGGGCACCGGGATGTTCAGCTGGCCTCACGTCGCAGGAGTCTCGCTCAGCTACCTGAAGCCTGTCGAGAAGGCTGCTGATCGTGTCGGATCGTGTCCGGTCCTGTCTCGGCGTTGACCGGATAATGAACAGATGGCAACCAGAATATTACTATGCGATGACAATCGCGACAGCCAGCAAGGGACGCCCGCGCCCACGGCCCGGCCGCGGCGAATGCCATAAGGTCAGGACGTGACACCCGCGCCACTCAGGACATGATGGTTGGGCCGGCCTGGGTGATGGTTGTGCCAGTCAAGCTCTTGGCCGCGGCCAAGAGCCGGCTCGCCCATCCCGAACGCGCGGCCCTCGCACTCGCGATGGCCCAGGACACCGTGGCCGCGGCCAGGGACATCGATGCCGATGTGGTGGTGGCCGTCGTCGTCGTGACCAACGACCGCACGGCGCGGGCGGGCATGGTGGGTATGGCGGACACGTCGGATACGGCCCGGGGCGCGGCGAGGAACGCCGCGAGCCAGCGCTCCACCGACGCTCGGGTGGTAGTCATCCCCGATCTGCCGGGCACCGGCCTCAACGCGGCGTTGACACACGGTGCGGCCGAGGCCGCGCGGCGCTGGCCCGACGCCGGTGTCGCGGCGATGTCCGCCGACCTCGCGGCGCTGCGCCCGGCCGAGCTGCGGGCGGCGCTGCTG
>NZ_CAKJTM010000162.1:0-5721 GCF_917627345.1 Protofrankia sp. CiP3
CTTCGGGTGATGCCGACGTTCGGTGAGGGGTTCCCGCTTGAGGAGACAACGGGCCTGAAGCTGCTGTCCACGAAAGTGGAAACCCCCAGGCCGGGACGGCGGCGCCACCCCGACACGGCGCATGCCCACACACCATAAAGATCTACAGCGGGCTCCCGGGGTGGATCACAACGATACATTGTCCCCAGCCCCAGCCCCAGGCGTGAACCGGGAACCGATCTGTTCCTTGAGCGATCGTCCGCATTATACCATCTCGTGGACCGCGGCGTTCCTGTCACCACGGCGGCCAATCAACCGAAATCAATCACAAAACGGCGGTATCAAGTGGTGGAGGTGACACCCGACGCTCGCCTCGCGTCGGGACTCTAAACAGGGGGTTCGAATCGGGCTGGTGGGTAGGCGAGGAGTCTGCCCGATCGCGATCAGCTTACCGAACCCCTTGCTCCTGCCACGACGCGGGTAGCTGGTCAGTAGGGGGCACCGACAAACCCCCAGCTCAGCGGCATGATTATCTGGGACGGAATGCCAAAAAGAATCATCATCCTGATGAATAATAGCCATCTATAGTATGAATTCCGACATGTCGGACAATGGTGATCAATGTTCTGACCTGGATGTTTGAGCTGTAACCCCTGCTGAACAGCTATCGATGCGGCCGTCGCTTCGACCGGTTGACCTCGCCGTAACATATGGTTCATGCAACATCCTGAGTATGGTCATGGATATGGGCTGGTCTGGTGTGCAGCGCGTAGGCGTTGACAGGGTGGATTTCTTCGTTTCCTATATAGAAACGGATGCCCGGTGGGCGGAGTGGATCGCCTGGGTGTTGGAGGATGCCGGCTACCGAGTGTTGATCCAAGCGTGGGACTTCGGCGCTGGGAGCCATTTCGTCGCGGAGATGCATCGGGCCTCCCGGGACGCTGTACGGACGGTGGCAGTGTTGTCGGCGGCGTACCTGGCCTCGGCATATACGGAGGCGGAGTGGCAGGCCGCCTGGGCGAAGGATCCGTCCGGGTCCGCCCGCAGACTGCTCGCCTTCCGGGTCAAGGATTGCCCGCAGCCGGGGTTGCTGGAGCAGCTGGTAACCGTCGACTTGTTCGGCATAGACCGTGAGACTGCGAAGGTCCGTTTGCTAGCTGCTGCACGCAGTGAGCGAAATAAGCCTGATCGCGAACCGGTGTTTCCCGGAGCATCCAGCGTCCCGCTGCCGCAAGCGTGCGTTGAGCCGACGTTCCCGGGAGCGGCCCAAGTGGTACGGGAACGTTTCACGCATGGCGCCGGCGCCGGTAGGTCCCCTGGTAGAGCGGTCCGGGCTGGTCCGGGAGCTGCTGGCGAGCCTGCGAGCGCCGGGGGCCGAATCGGTGCACCTGATCACGGCGCTGGAAGGCGCCGGTGGCTTTGGCAAGACCACGTTGGCTGCCCAGGTGTGTCCTCGACCGGAGGTCGAGCAGCGGTTTCCGGGGGGCACCCTGTGGGTGACCGTTGGCGAGCGAACCGGAGGCGCGGAGCTGGCAGCACTGATCGTGGGGCTGTGCGCTGAGCTAGCCGACCACACGGTGGCAACGGCCGACCCCATGCTCGCCGGTCGCAGGCTCGGCGACCTGCTGGATGCACGAGAGCCGACCCTGCTCGTCGTTGACGACGTGTGGACAGTCGACCAGCTGGCCCCGTTTCTCTTGGGTGGGAAGATCTGCCGCAGACTCGTCACCACACGTAACGCCGATGTGGTCCCCCGGGACGGGATATCGCTACCAGTCGACCGCATGACCGTCACCGAGTCTGTCCAGACGCTGACGATTGGTGTGGACGGGCTGTCCCGTGCGTCGGTGAAGCGGCTGGTGGCGGCCACGGGCCGCTGGCCTGTCCTGTTAGGTCTGGTCAACGCCGCATTAAACGACCATATCCGCGACGGGGCGGATATGGAGGCAGCCGCACGATGGGTCTGTGAGCGTCTGGAAACCGAAGGCCCTACGGCGTTCGACGTGGAAGATGCCCGCAGCCGCGCGAAAGCCGTAGCAGCCTCGGTCACCGCGAGCACCGATCTACTCTCGGCTGATGAGCGGGACCGCTACCTCGATCTCGCTATTTTTCCCGAAGACGCCGATGTTCCCACACCCGTGTTGAGCCTGCTATGGAACGCCACGGACGGGTTGGAGGCCCGCGCGGTGGAACGGCTACGGGCACGCCTCATCCGTCTGCGCCTGGTGATCGGAGGATGGGCGGAAAACAGTCCCGCGCTGCGCCTGCACGACGTGTTGCGCTCCTACCTGCGTCATCGGCTCACCCGGGACGAGTTGGCAGTCCGGCACGGCATGTTCGTCGATACCGCTCGTCACCTGCTACCGGCCAAGGCGCTAACCGGTACGACGACCGCTTGGTGGATGCTGCCTGAGGAGGCCACCTACCTGTGGCAGCACCTGCCGTATCATCTACGCGAGGCTCGTCGGATCAGCGAGCTTGCCACTTTGGCCTGCGACCTGCGCTGGGTGGAGGCCAAGATTCGCCGGGCGAAAACCGTGATCCCTACTGAAGCCAATCTTGATCTTGTCGACACCCCGCTCGCCCGCCAGCTGGCCCACGTTCTCGGGCAAAGCGCTCACCTGCTAACGCCCATCGATCCACCAACTGGCCTGGGCGCAACCCTGATCAGCCGGCTGGACCGACTCCCGGGGATGGAAAGGGTCGTGGTCTGCTACCAAGCGGAGCAACGCGGACCTCACCTGCATCCCATCTGGCCCCTCCCGGATCGGCCCGACCCCGCCTGCTTACGTGTCTTGACCGGCCACGACAACTGGGTACGGGCCTGTACGTTTTCGCCGGATGGCAACCTGATTGCCAGTGCGTGCATCGATGGAACGGTCCGCACATGGGATACCCGTACAGGCCGGACATGCGCAATCCTGTCCGGGCACGGCGGTGGGGCATGGAGCTGTACGTTTTCTCCAGACGGACGGCAGATCGCCAGCACCACTGGCGACGGATCAATCAGGATCTGGGACAGTGTCACCGGGCACCTTATTACAGCCTTTTCGGAACATTCCGGTGCGGTCTGGAGCTGCGCGTTCTCCCCAGACGGCAAAATAATCGCCAGCGCCGGCAGCGACAGTGCCCTCCAGATCTGGGACAGCGCGACCGGACAGCCCATCGTCTCTCTCGGTGGGCATTCCGGTGCGGTCTGGAGCTGCGCGTTCTCTCCAGACGGTAAAATGATCGCCAGTGCTGGTGATGACAAAACCGTCCGTATCTGGAATAATGTAGATAGACAACTCATTGCTTCTCTTACCGGGCATTCTGGTACGATTCGAAGCTGTGCTTTCTCCCCGGACGGCCGACTTCTCGCCAGCGCTGGCCGCGACCATATCCGAGTGCAGGCGGTCCCGAACGGCCACACCGTCTTCATACTCGATACCACTGGCAGCGCATGGAGCTGTGCCTTTTCCCCGAACGGTGCATTAATCGCAAGTACTCTCGACGACGGAACCGTGCAGGTATGGAACGCAACCGACGGCCGAATCCGAACGACGATGAACGGCCACACTGGACCTGTGTGGGGATGTGCCTTCTCCCCGGACAGCCGTCGATTAGTCAGCGCCGGTCAGGACCGGACCCTTCAGGTGTGGGATCTTGCAGCCGACAACGTACACACTGCTCCCGTCGGCGCAACGGGCTGGACCCGGTCGTGCGCCTTCTCCCCGGACGGAACACTCATCGCTGGTGCCCGCGACGACGGAGCTGTATGGATCTGGCACAGCACCGGCAAGCCGTACCGGATCGTGGACTCCGCCCATACCGGAAAGGTCTGGTGCTGCGCCTTCGCACCACGCGGCCGATATCTTGTCACTGTCGGCGGTGACGGAATCACCCGAGTGTGGGACGTCACGGACGGCACACTGCACACAACCGGCTTGTCTCATACCGGGCCCGCCTACGGATGCGCCGTATCACCGGACGGCACGCTCATCGCCAGCGTTGGTGACGACGGCACGGTACGGCTATCTGCCATCTTCACCACCAGCCGACGCACCACCTTGGCCGGCCATGTCGGCGCAGTCTGGAGCTGCAGCTTCTCTCCGGACAGCCGACTCCTCGCCAGCGCCGGAAACGACGGAACGGTTCGGCTGTGGGACGTCTCTACTGGCCAGCTGCGTTCCTCGTTGACCGGTCATGTTGGTGCTGTCTGGAACTGCACGTTCTCCATCGACGGGCAGCTCCTCGCCAGCGCTGGCAACGACGGAACGGTTCGACTATGGGATGTTGCACGGGGTCGCCAGAAAACCACCATCCACGGCGGCATCGGCTGGTTCCGAAACTGCACGTTTTCGCAAGATGGTCAATTGCTCGCAAGCGTCGGTGATGATGGAATCATACGTATTTGGGAGCTAACGGGTGTCTGTGTATGTGCCTTGCGAGTGGCCCACCCGCTGAGCGGGTGCGCGTGGCACCCTGACAGCCGCATGATTGTTGCCAGCGGTGAGGGCGGAATCTACCTACTGGCCTATACCAGATGAACAGGAGTTTCGCACTCCCGATGGTCTCAACCGGTCAGTGCACCATCCGGGCATCCTCCTCATGCCGGAACCCCGTGGATCCCAGCACGATGCGGGTGGTGCACTGACTGGTTGAGACCACCGACTGTGAGCTATGCAGTGATGAGCTCCAGTCCGTGGTAGACCCTGAAATCGTCGAAATCTTTGATATTCATAGTCGCCAACGCAAGGCCGTGGGTAAGGCAGCACGCAGCAATCCACATGTCGTTCATCGGTCGGGGCCTCCCCCGATGCATCCCCGCGGCGGACAGGACACCATAGGTATCGGCCACGTCCTCATCACCCGGGAGCATCGGGATGCTAGCCATCCATCGGGCGAGAAGGGCACGGTTACCCGTCCCCCAGCTGCGAACCTCAGCCCACTTGATCAGCTCAGCACGGGTGACGAAGGTAAGGAACGGCTGAGTGTTGATCAATTTGGTTGCTAATGCGATTGGCAGACGCTTCTTGATAATCATCGAGGAGACGTCGGTGTCTACGACGACAGAACGCATCCCTATCTCACACCACGTCCCGACGGCGCTCGGCGTAGGTAAACGCCAAGAACTCGTCCAGCTCTGCGTCCGACTCAAAAATGTCAGCCGACATGGCCTCCAGGTCAGCCAACGACCGGATCGGTTCAGCGTTCTTAGCCCGGATCAACTCATTGATCGACAAACGAGGCTGACGCGACGGAAACACGGGGTAGTCAGCGCTGCTGGTATTCATGACGACCTCCACGTGTCACCTACTATCACTACCGCATGAGAGCAGTGTACGACTCTCCTTGACACGCCGGTACCGATCTTCATCGTGTCGAGCAATCAGACAGCCACACACACGAGGGCGGCGGTCTCCGCCCGTGGAGCCGGCGCCCACCCGGACGACAGCCGGGCACGCAGCCTGCCCGAAACCCGATTTCCGACATCAACGACCGGGACCAGGGAAGATCGCATGTCAGCTTTCAAGATCTGAAAGATCGAGGCTGGCTGACTGGCTCACCGTAGACGGAGGTCCTCGCTCAAGCAGCACAAGGTGGGGCGGACCACCATGTAGTCGTGCGTCCCAGTCGCCGGTGCCGCCGAGCTGTTCGATCCGCTGCGCAGACAGCCCGGTCAGCGCAGCCACGCTTGATCGCCGAGGCTCGTGCTTTCCGTCTGGCCGAGGTGCGTCGGCGTCAGCACACCACCCAGGC
>NZ_CAKJTM010000162.1:6021-7206 GCF_917627345.1 Protofrankia sp. CiP3
CCAGCGTGCCGTGTGCGTTTCCGAGACATCGACAGCTGATCCGAGGGGGTAAAAGCGTTACCCATGGTAGTCGGCGGTCCGTCCGGTGGGCAGGATGCGGGATCGTCGGCGCAGAGGTCACGTTCGGATCTGTTTGCGGCCAGGCAGCGCCTCGGGTTACGGTTATTACGGATACTGGGAGGCGCGATGGGCAGGTCAGGCATCCTCGCCGGAGCCGAGCAGGTCGAGCCGGCCTGCGGCGAGCCGGAGTCAGCCACCGTGGCGCAGGCGGCCGTGGCCTCGGCACGCGGCGCCGAGGTGGTCCTGCGACGCCCGGACGGCACCATCGTTCCCCTTCCTCCCGCGCTCACCCGGCTGGTCGCAGCCTCGCTGCGAGAGTTGTCCGCGGGCCACGCGGTCACCGTGCTGCCCTCGGAGTCAATGCTGACCCCGGCGGAGGTCGGGGAGCTGTTGGGCTTGTCGCGGCCGTTTGTCAGCCGGCTGTTGGACGCGGGGGAGATCCCGTCCGAGTGGCTGCTCCGCAGCCGGCACCGCCGGGTGCGCCTGTCCGACGTCCTCGTCTTCCACGCCCGGCGTGAGTCCCGTCGGCAGGGTCGCCGCATTGTCGCCGAGGCTGTCGCCGAGGCCGGCATCCCGTACTGACCCGCAATCCCGCCCCTGCCCCGGGTCCTGGCCGACACGAACGTGCTCTTCCCGTTCTCCGTCATGGATCTCCTGCTCGCGCTCACCGAGGACGGCGTCCACACGGTCCTGTGGACCGAGGCGCTGCTGGACGAGTGGGAACGGGTCATCGTGCGCTCGGGCCGACGGTCGGCGTCCTCGGCGGCAGCCGTCACCACCGCGGTACGGACATTCTTCCCTGACGCGGAGGTCCGGTTCGACGACTACGCCGATCTCATCGCGAGCATGCCCGATAGAGACCCGGACGACCGCGTCCACATGGCAGCGGCGATCGCCGGCCATGCGACGCACCTCGTCACGCGCAACCGGTCAGATTTCCCTGCCGCCCCGCTGGCGGCATGCGGGGTCATGGTTGCAGACCCGGATAACCTATCTGTGTGAACTATGCACCGAGTTCGAGAACGAAGTCACCTCGACCGTCGTCCGGCTCGCCGGGGAGAAACGCCACCCGCCGATGAGCACGGCCGACCTGCTCGGCTGCCTGGAACGGGCCGGTGTGGAGCG
>NZ_CAKJTM010000163.1:0-6499 GCF_917627345.1 Protofrankia sp. CiP3
TGGTGTTCACGCCTTCGGTTCCGCCGTTGCTGTAGGGCACGGTGAGCGCGTTGTTCACGGCGTCCCGGTCGAGTTCGAGGCCATGGGTGGAGGCGTGCAGGTGGGGCAGGTCGGCGTCCCGTGCCGTGGTGATCCACTCGTCGAGTAGGTGGGCGTTGCCGTCGGCGGGATGGAGGAGCCCGGCGAAGCCACGGACGAGTCCGGCGAGTGCGATCATTTCCGGGCAGGCGGTGGTGATGCCGTCGAGCCGGTCGCGTTGGCTGTCGGTGAGGGTGTCGGGTCGGGTGAGCAGGAGCCGGGCGACACGCCGGGGCGAGATCGCGGGCCGGTCGGAGTCGACGCGGCCCTGGTTGATGTAGCGGACGAACAGGTTGTAGCTGCCCGTGTAGCCCTGCTGTTTGATCTCGTGGAACAGGCGCAGCACGGGCACGGCGGGCTGTTCGGCGCGGCGGCGTTTCAGGTAGTCGCGGTAGGGGTCGACCAGCGTCGGCCGGTAGAGCGGAGCGCGCACCAGCCGTTCCGGTTCTCTGGCCCGCGCGTAGCGTTTGACCGTGTTCAGGCTGAGGTTGAGTCGTCGGGCGCAGTCGAGAAGACCAACACCCTGGCCGAGCAGATCATGGACCTGCGCCCAGCGTTCCCGAGTCGTCTGGGCGCGGGGACCGTCGTTGGGTGGCGGGCCGGCTTTCGCCCAGCAGCCGCTGTGCGCGGCGACCTCTTTGAGCGTCACCTGGGCGAGGCCGTGCCACAGATGCCACCGGTCGCTGCATTGGACCGCCTCAGGCAGGGCGCGGCGGACCGCTTCGGCATAGGTTCCGGAGCCGTCCCGGCAGACCACCTCCAGGCCGGGATGGGTGCGTAGCCAGGCCTCCACCGCGTCGGCACCGCGGTCGGGCAGGACGTCCACCCGGCGGCGGGTTTGCGCGTCGATGAGGATCGTGGCGTAGCGGTGCCGGCGGCGCAGCGCGAAGTCGTCCACGCCCAGCACCTGTGGCGCCGTGACGGGCGGGAGTGGCAGGCGCAGCAGGCAACGCAGCGCGGTCTGCACCGACAGGCATACCGTCAGCGCGGACAGCACCCGCACACTGCCGCGGCCGGCTAACTCCCGGACGACCACACCGATCTGCGCGGCCAGTCTCGGGGTGCGCCGCTGGTACCGTTCCAGTACTCCGGGTAGCTGCTCACGGAACGTCTGCCGGCACCCGCGCGTCGGACACACCAACCGGCGGACCCGCACCACCACGACCAGCACGCGGCGCGCGTCGAGCGCCACGTCGGCCACCGTCATTCAGACCTGCCGATATGATCTAGAGATTTGAGTCGGGTATGTTGCCGCATACGGGACAGATCGGCGCGCGGACTCCTTGATCATAAAGGCTCGATCTGATCAATTTTTAACTGTATGTAATTAACCAGCAGGGTCGGGGTCGGCCGCAAAACCGACCCGTCCGGCCAGCCGTAGGAGACCGGGCCGCATCCAACAGCACCGAAAGGAGGAGAAACTGGCCGCCGACGCCGAGGTTGAACGCCCGGCACCCGACGCCGAACGGGTCGGCTCCTCAACCCGCTACTGCACGGTCCGCGTACAGGGCATAGAGGCGGAGAACATCACGACGAAGCCATCCGGCCGACGTGTTCCACCTCGGCTTCTTGATCGGATCTGGCTCGGGCGGGCGCAGCGCGGTCGGCGCTTGCGCTCACCACACGAGATCCGATCACGACCGGTGGTCCTTGAGGCCGACAGCGTGACCGTGCCGATAGGCTCCTGATCGGGAGACGGGATGGAGGGACGGCAGGATTCATGAATGGCAGGGACTTGAGCTTCGGGTTGCTGATCGACACTCGCGCTGTCCTACGGGCTGGTTCGCCACATGCCTGATCGTCACCCCGTCATCGCCGACGGCGTCGATCGCGCGGTTGCCGCTGGCCGGGTGCGTAAACTGGCGCAGGACTTTTCCAACCTGCCGAGCTGGGGAACTGGCCCCCAGTCTGGGGCATCCCATGAGATGCGACGACGATTCCTGACCTTGGTCGACGAGGCAGAACGCGTCCTTGAGCAGATGCTCGTCGGTGACGACTTCGCCTTGGCCTTACAGACGCCACGCTACGTGAGTTTGCTTGAGGGACGGGTTACTAATGATCAGCTGTATCGGACCATCGCCGCCGAACAACGCCGATGGCTGCGTGCCTTGGAAGAGCTCCTTACCGAGCTGGAACGGTCGCCCCGTCTACCCGAGGAGACGGGCTCCCCGATCGGCACGATTGCACCATCCGCACTGATACCGCCGAAGGCGTTCATCAGCCACGCCAGCAAAGACAAAGATCGGTTCGTGCTAGGATTTGCGGCTAGTTTGCTGGCGCAGGGAGTTAATTCCTGGGTCGATAAGTGGGAGTTGCAACCGGGAAGCAGCCTCCCGAAAGAGATCTTCGATGGTGGCATCGACGACTGCGACGTCTTCATCATCGTGCTGTCCGAGTACAGCATCGATAGCAAGTGGGTACAGGAAGAGCTGGACGCCGGTGTGGTGCTCGCCATCGAGGGCAGATGCAAACTGATCCCGGTAGTGCTCGATGGCGTGGAGATACCGCAGCCCCTGCGTCACCGTAAGTATGTGGTCATCCAGGACCCGAGTGACTACGACAAGGAACTTGACGAGATCGTCAGGGGGATCTTCAACGTCAGTTCGAAACCAGGGCTGGGGCCGCCGCCGGGATACGTCGAACCCTCAATCGAGGTACCTGGCCTGCTGCCGACAGACAACACCGTCCTCGGGTTGGCTGCTGAGCAGGCTTTTGCGAGCTGGTCACCGCCATGGAACTTGGATGTCAATGCCCTACAGGCTGCAACCGGGCGGCTCGGGATCGGCGATGACGGCTTCTCCGAGGCGATGGAAGCGTTGGGGCGTGCTGGCCTGCTGAAGCTTCATAGGATGCTGGGTGGTGCGCTTCGCGCATCGATCACTTTGCCAGGTCTCATCGCCTACGCTAGCGCGAAACGACCCGATTTTCGCGCGATACGGCGGGCCGTCATTGCGGCCTTGCTCAATGCGGAGGGACCGCCGCCTCCGCTTGAGGGTCCTGAAATCGCGGAAGCCGTCGATGCTCCGACGTGGCTGGCGGAATTGGTCTTAGAAGAACTGAAGGCAAAGAATCTCATCGGCATGAGTCGAGGGCTCGGCAATCTCGTCAGGATCAATCAGGTCTCGCCAGCGCTCCGGCGCGAGTTGGATAATTGAATCTTGTTGGATCAATATCCAATAGCTCTCGGTTACGGCGCCGGCCAGCTCAATCGGTCCAGGTAACCTGGGTCGCCGTCGATCAGACGGGTGATGGCGTCATAGTCGATGCTGCCCATGGGATCGCCGAGAAGGGCCTCCAACCGGCGGGGTGGAACGCGATCACGCGACGACCATGGCGTAGCCATCGCGGGCAGGGCCAGCAGGAGTCAAATCCTTTGGGCGCACATGGTCTAGGACCGAGCCGGCGGCGTCGAAGAGCACGAGGACGGTGGACAGACCACGGCCCGTCAGTTCGAGTCGCCGTACTGAGCTGGATCATCGGCAGACATACGATACCTGACGGCCACGTTCCGAAAGCGGCGGGCGGCCAGCACAGATCTCCAGGATCTGATCCCGAATCTCGGGATCTTGGTCCGCCGTCGGTGCTGTTTCGCTGTCGTGGGCCGAGGAGACGGGTACTGTTGCCCTACCTGCTGACGCCATGCAGGGCGTGATCTGATGGCGACCATATTCTAGCAGGCCGGGAGGGTTATACAGAACTCTTCCATCAAGATCTATAGTGGCGCCTCGACCGGTGTCTCGACCTGCGGCGATGCATGATCTAGATCATGCAGGATGGGAGTTCTGAATAAGCCTCCGGGGGTAATGCGGGCTTTTGAGGCCCAATCTCGGTACGTGCAGGCCATCACGCTTGCGCTCGCTGGCCAGGCGTCCCGGCGGTATGGTAACCGTCGGCTGCCTCCGCCTCGTCATGGCACAGACTACCGCGGGGATGCGAATGGCTCAGTCGTCCGATAACGATCTTCTAGATCTGTCGAGGTGTGCGCAGCTTCTCGGCGTCTCGCGTTGGTGGCTGTGGTGGCAGGTCCGTACGGGGCGCTTCGTGAGACCGGAGAGCCACCGGGACGGCGCCTCCTACTGGACCGAGGTGAGCGTCTATTCGTGGGCGGCAGACCCAGCCGTGGGCTTGTCCTCACAGGTACCGCTGCGATATTGGCCTCCGGCACGTACGCCAGCGGCATACCTGGGCGCAAGACCGGTCGCGGCCGGCAAGGCTATCGCGCTGAGGTGGCAGACCGCCGCGGGCGGACTGGCGATCGTGTGGCCACTGTCCGGCCAGACCCACAGCTTTCGGGACGTCGGCGAGCAGCTAACCGACGCGTCAGGGATCGCCCTGGTCGAGTGGGACTTCGGGATCACAGGTCCGGCCGTCACGGATATCACCCGCGGCTCGAAGGGCGGCGGTCTCGGGTGGAAGACGTTAGCGCAGGTGGTGGGAAGCCCACTTCCTTACTGGCCCACCACCTTGCGGGTCCCGCGGCTCATGTTGGACTGGCGCCCGGCACATGAGACTGTGATCAGTCCGGCGACGCCTGATCTCGACACCGCGGTCCTCCTGCGCCTCGCGGCCAGCTACGAAGACAGCCATCCGGCGGCGCGGACCCTGCTGAACCTCGCCCGGATCTGCCAGCACCGGTCCACCGAGGCGGCGCTGCATAACCTCGAAATTCTGGACAGGACATCGGACGCAGACACCGCCGTTGTCGCGGCGCGTCCCATGGCGGTCCCACCAACGGAATGCGAGGATCTGGATGTCCACCAGAGGCGGGCCGGGTGGCTCGATGTGCTCAGCCGGGCCGACACCCTCGCCGCGGACTGTGTGCGCGAGCTGATGAAATGGGACGGCGGCAAAGATCTTCCCTTTGGTCAGATCGAGGACGCCGATCCGTCCCGCCCGCATGTCGCTGAATGGGCAAGCCGGCTCAAGCCATCCCCCCACACCGCCGCCTTCGAGATCTTCGGCTCTCGACATGGCGTCACGCTGATCGATCCGGCGACCGACGCTCCCGCGCTACGCACCACCAGCCGCGATGGGGAACGAATTCTCCTCGCGAGCCCGCAGAGGCTTCCCGCGACCAGCCCGCTGGCAGAACTCATCCTCGACGAGCCCATCTGGGTCCGAACCTCGGACGGAACTCTCTATCCCGCTCCCCAGGACGCATACTTCGGGCTCAGCTGGGGCTATGGAGGTACGGGGCCCGCGTGTCTGGCGGACATGATCGACCGGCTTCTTCGCGATATCACCGCGCCCGGCGCCGACCTGTCCGAGTCCCCACCGGACTCCCTGGTGCGCCTGACCGGACTCAAGCTCCCGGCCGGAACTGTTCTCACCCGTGCGCAACTCGAAGCTGCTCGCGGGGGAACATGGTTTCCCGACGCACCACAGGACGAAGACGATCCGGCGGAGGAGTAGCCGTTCGGCTTGCTCTGATCTGTCGGCCATAGCGGACAGCGGACTATTGTCGGGCGTCCTGCCCTCCAGGGACCAGTGGCTCCGCCGGAATCCCGAGCGCCGGCTTTCGCGCTTGGAAGGCCACCTGGTTGGCGACGGCGAGCGTACTGACCACCGCGACCGGCCCTGACGCGTGCAGGTTCAGCCAACTGGTGGCCGGCGGACGCGACATCGACGAGTACCGCGACCACGCCGATGGAGCTATGAGCGGTTTCGCGGCCACCGCCGAGGAACACGGAGCGCGCTCTGCCTTCTGGCGGGCCGGCGTGCCGGCACTGGTGGGGAACACACCCCATGGCCTGCGCTGGTCGACCGCTTCCAGCGCGTTCTCGACATCTCCGACGATTCCCACTGGCGAGACGTCGCCCAGGGGGAGGCGATCGTCGGAGCTGCACCGCCGTAGGCAGTGGACCGCGCCGGTCTGCGACGCCTGCTGGCACGTCGACGGTGGGCACTCGATCCCGAGACGGCGCGGTGGGTTATGGGCGCCGGCATCGGCCATCTCCGCTCTCAGCTATCCCAGATGCCCGCCGCCGTCTACAACACACCTCCACACTAGGGCCTGTTTCATAAGTGAGTAGCCGTGTGATCCTTATGCGTCCCGTTTGTGATCGGTTTGGAACGATCGCGATGTGGGACGGGGGGATCTGACGAACGCCCAGTGGGCTGTGCTGGAACCACTGCTGCCCAAGGGAAAGAAGCAGGGGCGGCCACCAGTCTGGACGAAGCGCCAGCTCATCGACGGGATCCGGTGGCGGATCCGGACAGGTGCGCCGTGGCGGGACGTGCCAACCTGCTATGGGCCGTGGCAGACGGTGTACGGGCTGTTCCGCCGCTGGCAGCGGAACGGCACCTGGAAGAAGATCCTGTCCGGGTTACAGTCCCGGGCAGACGCAGCCGGGCTGATCACCTGGGATGTGTCGGTGGACTCCACCGTGGCCCGCGCTCATCAGCACGCGGCGGGCGCGTC
>NZ_CAKJTM010000163.1:6881-7272 GCF_917627345.1 Protofrankia sp. CiP3
GAAAAAGTGCGGTACCTGCTGCCGCGGCGCCGCTGCGGCTGCGGGAAACTCACCACCGCGACCTGGCCGTTCGCCCGTCCCGGGACGGTGACCTACGGGCCGAACGTGAACGCCGCCGCGGTGCTGCTGGGCTCGGAAGGCACCGTGCCGGTCGAGCGGACCGCGATGCTGCTCGAGGCGCTGCTGGCGCGCCGGTGTCGGCCGGGTTCCTCGCCCGCGCCCACGAACGGCTCGCCGAGGCGCTGGCCGTCGCCGGTTTCGACGACGCGATGAAAACCGCGCTGCGCGCCGAGGACGTGCTGTGCGGCGACGAGACCCCGGTGAACGTGCTCCGCACGGACACGGGCGAGGACGGACGGCCGAAACCCGGCGCCCCGCACGTGGTCGACCT
>NZ_CAKJTM010000164.1:0-4314 GCF_917627345.1 Protofrankia sp. CiP3
GGACATGAACGGCCCGGACAGCGCCATATACCGGGATCCGACCCACCCGGCCACAGAGCGGCATCCTTACACAGCCGGACAGTCCCGACCATCGCAGGAACAGGCCTTGCAGCGTGCCTGTTGGTCAGACATCCCATGTTCTTGGATGTCAAGCGGCGACTACTTCGGTGACATACTGCTGGCCAGGCGGTTGCTGTTGTAGGCCGTGTGGGCCTTCAGACAGCCGTGTCGGGGCAGCCAGGCCGTCGAACACGGCCACAGCGGCCGGGAACGACTCCAGCAACGCCGCGCGCACCGCTGGACCTGCCTTGTGCGGTCCCAGACCAGCGTCTGATGGGCCCAGACAATGCTCTTCACCGCCTCCGTGAGCGCGCTGTCGCCAGCGACAGCCCGCAGCTGGTGGCGGTCGGTACGGACCATGTCCGCCAGCGCATGCGCGTCACCGGCGTCGCTCGTGGCCCCCGAGGTGGAGCACCGCTCCCGGTAGCGAGCGGCCTGCAACGGGTTCATCGCGATCACCTGGTAGCCCGCCGTGACCAGCGCGGACACCCACGGACCGCGATCGCTCTCGATCCCGATCACTACCTGGGCGGGGTCAGCGTCCTCGGGCAGGTGCGCACCGACCAGCTCGGGCAGCCGGGTGATCCCGGCCAGCCCCTTCGGCAGCCGCGCCTTCACCAGCCCGCGGCCCGCCTCCTCCTGCACCTCCACATCGTGATGATCTTCAGCCCAGCCGTCCCCGACGAACAGCACCGACGTCCTCCCGACCCACACACGGACAGGTTCAGCAGCCGGGGAGAGCTACCAACGGACCAATGGTCAAGTACTCACGCCGTCACAGGCGGGCACGACATCCCATCAGTCGTGGATCTGCTGTGCGAGGTAATGCGCCTCACCGAGCTGGGCAAGCAGCTCGATCTGGGCGTCCAGCCAGTCGATGTGGTCCTCCTCGGAGACGAGGATGTCCTCCAGGATGACGGCTGAACCCACGTCGTCGCGGGCGCGGGTCAGGACGATTCCAGCACGCAGGAGGCCGCATGCCTCGATCTCGTGGGTCCGGTCGGAGTTCAGCTGCTCGGCAACGGTCTCACCGACACGCAGCGTGTTGAGTCGCTGAAGGTTCGGGACACCGCCGAGGTAGAGCACCCGATGCACCAGTTTGTCCGCATGGCGCATCTCGTCGATCGACTCGTCGTACGTGTGCTTGCCGAGCCGGTGATATCCCCAGTTGACCTGCATCCGCGAGTGCAGGAAGTACTGGTTGACAGCTGTCAGTTCATTGGTGAGAACACCGTTGAGCAGTTCGACAATCTCCGGGTCGCCCCTCACCTGGAACCTCCACCGTCTCAGCCCGACTGGACGACCGGACGGGCCCGACGGTGGTCGGTCAGCAGCTCCTCGATCTCGTCAAGGCAACCACCACACCCGGTACCGGCCGCACAGACCGCACCCACCTCGCACGTGTCACGCGCGCCCGATTCGATCACGCCGCGCAACGTCCGGTCGTTGACAGCAAAGCATGAGCAGACCAGCACCGCACCTCACCACACCTGTTCTGGAGCCGTTCGCCGCGTCATCCGGAAAGCGGTCGTGCGCAACCGGGATGATGATCACGAATGCTCACTACTCGGCCAGAGCTTCCCAGGTCGACCACAGCTTTTTGGTCAGAGCGCCCGGCAACAGCGCACGCGGTGTCGTGGGACTGGAGCACGCGCCCCAGCCCCACTCCTTGATCTACAGCCCTGCCGCCGGATTCTCTTAGCTAAGCCTTCCCTAATATTCCGCACCAGGAGCTTGCCATACAAAAAGATCAAAAACAACAGTCGCCAAGCGACAAAAATCGGCTACTCAGGGCAAACACATGGCCTACGGCGCAAGCGGAGAGATTTCCACTCTGCGGTTGGCGGCACGGCCGGCGTCCGTGTCGTTGGTCGCCGCCGGATAATCGGAGGCGAACCCAGCGGCCCGCAACCGCCCTTCCGGAACTCCGTGACTCGCCAGGTAGGCGGCTGCGGCGCGGGCGCGCGCCAGTGACAGGGCCGCGTTGGTCACCTGGGAGCCTCGCGCGTCGGTATGACCAGCAATCAGAACTCCCAGCGCACCGTCGCGCAGCGCCGCCGCGATCTGGTCGAGACGAACACGATCGATCTCGGTGAGCTCCGAACTGTCCGTCGCGAAGGTGACCCGGCCTCCGGCCACGGCAGCGGCGAGGCGGTCGACCGCACCGTCACCCGGCCGGACGGGATCAGGAGCCACCGGTCGCACGGCCAGCCGATTGTCGAGGGAGATCGCGGGCCGCGCGGTGCGCACCGCGGCAAGCACCGCGGCACCCAGGCGCGCGCGCTCGTCCGCGTCCGCCACGGTCCCCTCGACGACAGCGGTGGAATCGATGATCGTCACCTGATGTTCGCCAATCACCGCTGTCAGCGAACGGACCAGATCCGCCAGCATCGTCACCGGTGGCGCGGCCACGTCGGGATCAACCGTGACCCGTCCGGTCAACGTGCCGGAACTCGCCGCGGCCGCCGCGCCCAGAAGCCGCTCCCGAGCATCCTGGCCTGGCACGGTCGCCGTGACGGTGAGCGATCCTCCGTTGACATCGATCACCAATGGCTTCACGGCGGCGGCCGGTATCGGCACCGGCACCGGCCCAATCTGGACATCATCGGCCAGTGTGGCTGATCGCGCGCCGGACATGCGCGCGACAGCCTGGCGGGCCGTTTCAGCGGCGGACACGCTGGGGAACGTCCCATGCACGGTCGCGTCCTGACCGTTGAAAGTCACCTCAGCCCCGGCCTGACCGCTGGAGCGGACCACCGACGCCGCCCGCCTGGACAGCCCGTTCTCGATCGGCCCGCGCCGCAGGCCGAATGCCAGCAGCCCAATCAGCAACCAGGCAACGACGAGAGAGAACAAGAACACAACGGGATGAGGCCGCCGTAGCGCGGCCAGTTGGACCAAGGACATCGAAATGGTCTCCGCGCGGAATCTGCTGGAACGCCTTCAGGACGCGCCGCCACGATGCCTTCGGGCGGCCCAACGGACCAGAAAAGTACGGCGAACAACCCCGCCGTGGGTCAACTGTCGCACATCGGGACGCCCACCACATACACCGGGTAGGCCCACGCAAGGGCCGTTGCGCAAACGGCGATGGCGCAGGCCGCGGCCGTCGCGGGGGCGGGTGCCGGGCGGGGACGTGTTTCAGCGCCCTTCCCGGCCAGATGACCGGCACTGCGCCGTCGGCTGCCCCAGCCCCGCGCTGACGGCTCCGGCGGGCTCAGGCTCAGGCTCGGATGCCGATTCGGGCCGCGTGGGCTCGCTCGGCGAGCCGACCAGGTCCGCGTGGCCGTCATGGCGGCACTGCTGACGAGCCAGTCGCGTGACGACCACCGCCAGCAGGGCTCCGAGGCCGAGCACCAACCACCCGGCGACGGCATCGAGCACGTAGTGGTTGGCGGTGGCTATCACCACGAACGCCGTCGTACCCGGATAGACCACGCCGAGCGTCCTGACCCAGCGGCGGTGGGCGAGGCTGGCCACATACCAGCCGCACCACAACGCCCAGGCGCAGTGCAGGGACGGCATGGCGGCGAACTGGTTGGCAAGACCGGCCAGCCCCCGCGGCGCCGCGCTGGAACCGCCGCCCCACCAGCCCCAGCCGTGGAACGACGCCATGGTGTCGACGAAGCCGGCACCGGGCAGCAGGCGCGGCGGGGCCGTCGGTAGCAGAATGAACCCGACCAGACTGATCACGGTCGCGCACAGGATCGTCCAGCGGGCCCGTAGGTAGTGCCCGGGACGCCTGCGGTAGAGCCACACGAGGGTGGCGGGCGTGACGATGAAGTGGAAGGTCGCGTAGTAGTAACAGCTCGCCACAGCGAGCACGGGGATGCCCTGGAGCCAGTGGTTCAGCCCGAGCTCGACGTCGAGGTGGAGATCCGTCTGGATGCGCAGGAGGTCCCAGCCGACCGCGAGCGCGTCGCCGACGGAACCGTCCGCCACCGCGCGGGTCGCCGTGTAGGTGTAGTAGAAACCGATGATCATAACGACTTCGATCCACACCACCGGCAGCCCGTCCGACCTGCGGCGTATGCGGATCACCCGCGACCTCCCCGGCTTCGACCTGGCCCATCCGGTGGACCGGTTCCTGACCTTCCCCTGCCCGCCCAGGCACCCCATCTTTCGCTCAACGTGTTCAGTCAAGTACCTTTGCGTCACCAACCGCAGCACCGACAACGGCTCGTTCCCGGGGGTAGCGATGACGCACCCGATAGCTGGCATACCGCCCGGCGCGGTGCATCCGACGCCCGCCGA
>NZ_CAKJTM010000164.1:4543-7103 GCF_917627345.1 Protofrankia sp. CiP3
GGCGACCGACGGCCCGCGCCGGCCGCCGCACGCACCGGCCATCCCCCGGCGACGCGGGGAGGTCCTGGAAGACGCGATCCACACCGCCGTGGTCGAACTGCTCGCCGAACACGGGTACGGCGCGCTGACAATGGATCTCGTGGCAGCCAGCGCCCGAGCCGGTAAGGCCACCCTCTACCGCAGGTGGTCGTGCAAGCTCGACCTGGTGATCGACACAGTACGACGCCTCGGCCACAGCCCTGTCACCGATCCGGACACCGGAAGTTTTCGTGACGACCAGCTCCTGCTGCTCCATGAATTCGCCGACGTGCTCCGCGGCCGCCAAGGCGCGGTGACCGCGACCCTTGTCGGTGAGCTCACCCGGCATGCCGATCTCGCCGCCGCCCTGCGCGCCGTTCTCCTGCAGCAGCGGCGGACGGTCCAGATGACCATTGCGGAGCGGGCCATCAAGCGCGGCGACGTCCGCCACGGCACCCCATGGCCGCTGGTCAACGAGATCGGGCCAGCCCTGCTGTTCGCCCGCTGCCTCATCTCGGGTGAGCCCCTGGACCACGGATACATAGTCGATGTTGTGGACGGCATAGTCATGCCCCTCGTCACGGCAGTTCATGGTACATCGGATAAGTAATGTATCGAACCCACGTTCGAATCACAACGGCTGACCGGCCGACGCGCCCGCACCGCTGTACTCCGCCCACATCCGCGCGTACCTGCCCTGGGCACCTATCAGCTGGGCGTGCGAGCCCTGTTCGACGATCCGTCCGGCAGCCATCACCACGACCCGGTCCGCGCGGGCGGCGGTGGTCAACCGATGCGCCACCACGAGGGTCGTCCGCCGCCGCGCGACGCGGTCGGTCGCCTCGGTGACCGCGGCCTCGGTGGCCAGGTCCAGCGAGGCGGTCGCCTCGTCGAGAAGCAGGATGTCGGGGTCGGCGAGCTCCGCCCGGGCGAGCGCGAGCAGCTGGCGCTGCCCGGCGGACAGGCCCCGGCCGTTCTCGCCGATCCGGTGCAGATAGCCCCCGGGCAAACGCATGATCATCTCGTGTGCGCCGACCGCCCGTGCCGCTGCCCTCACCTCGGCGTCCGCCGCATCCGGCCGGGCGTAGGCGATCGTGTCCCGGACCGTCCCGGCGAACAGGAAGGGCTCCTGCGGGACGACTCCCAGCCGGTGACGGTAACCAGCCAGGTCGAGCCGGGTCACGTCGGTGCCGTCGATGCGCACCACGCCGCCGGTGGCGTCGTAGAAACGCGCGGCCAGCTTGACGACGGTCGACTTGCCGGCCCCGGTCTCACCCACCAGCGCGACGGTCTCCCCGGCGGCCACCCGCAGGTTCACCCCGTCCAGCGCGGGACGCTCGGCGCCCGCGTACCGGAAGCGCACACCGACGAACTCGATCTCGCCGGAAAGCCGGCCCACCGGCACCGGGCCAGGCCGGGCCGGGGTGGAGGCAGGTGTGCGCAGCAGGTCCGACAGCCGGCGCAGACCCACCTTGGCCTGCTGATAACCGTCAAACACCTGGGAGAGCTGCTGGATGGGTGAGAAGAACAGGCCGAGGTAGAGCAGATAGGCGATGAGCCCGCCGGTCGTCAGCGATCCGGACGCGACAAGCCCCGCGCCGACACCGAGAACGAGCGCGGCGGCCAGCTCCGAGCAGAACTCCATGAACGGGAAGTACAGCGCGATAAGGCGTTGCGCACGCAGCCGCGACACCCGGTAGCGCTCAGCGAGTGCCCGGAAGTCCGCGATGTTGCGCCCCTCGCGGCGGAAGGCCTGCACCACCCGGATGCCGGCGAGGTTCTCCTGCAGCGCCGCGTTGACCGCGGCGACGCGCTCCCGTGACTCGACGTAGGCCGCCGACGCCTTCGCGCGGAAAACCACCGTAACGAGGACACCGACCGGCACCATTGGCAGCACGACCAGGGCCAGCCGGGCGTTGAGGACCACCAGCGCCACCCCCACACCGACGAACGACAGCATGCCGACCACCGCGGTCGTCAGGCCGGTCTGCAGGAATGTCGACAGCGCGTCGACGTCCGTGGTCATCCGGGTCATGATCCGGCCCGAGAGCTCACGTTCGTAGTAGTCCAGGCCGAGCCGTTGCAGCTGGGCAAACGTCTTGACCCGCAGGGTGAACAGCAGGCGCTCACCCAGCCGTCCGGACACCCGGCCCTGGCTGACCTGCACCGCCCAGGCCGTGAGAACCACGGCGAGCGCCACCGCGGACGTCATGACCAGCACCGCTCCCGCGGCCCGCGACACACCCGCGTCCACTCCGTGCCGCACCAGCGCGGGCAGAGCGAGACCCGTGCCCGCGTCCAGGACCACGAGCAGCAGGCCCAGGGCGAGCAGCGCGCGCACCCCGCCCAGCAGACGGCGTAAGGAGAAAGCCGGGTCGCCGGCGGCGGCGTCAGCCATCCGCACCCCCACCGCCTCGGTGGCCGGCGGGAGCGCCTCGACCCGCGCGAGCAGTTCGGGAGTCGCGGGCATATCCCCGGCCACGCCGCCGAAAACGCGCTGCCCGCCGCCGCCGGACGCCTCGGCCGGCCGCGGCCCGAGCGG
>NZ_CAKJTM010000165.1:0-6828 GCF_917627345.1 Protofrankia sp. CiP3
GGCTTGGCGGGTCCGTGCGCCGGCGGCGGCGCGGTCGCGCCGGTGGGTGCGCAGGACGAGCCGGGCGCCGCGGGTGTCCGGCCCGGCCTGTCCGGCGTCGCGGTGCCGGCGGCGGATGGTGGAGATGGCCTGTTCGATGGTGGCGGTGCCGGCGTCGGCGTCGGCCAGGGCGGAGGCGTACTCGGCGAGGGTGGCGTCCGAGCACGGCATCGCCGACCGGCCGGCCCGGGTGCACCAGGCCGTGAACTGGGTCCACTGGCGGGTGTAGGCCCGGCGGGTGTGTGCGGCGGTCGCGGCCTCGATGCGGGCGGCAGTGGCCGCCGAGATGGTCGCGTCGAGGCCGTCCGCCGTCGTGGCCGTATCGGCGGGACGCTGCTCGAGGACGCCGGCCGGGACGGGCAGGGCGGTCATGCGGCGGGTCCGAGGAGGCGGCCGGGGGCAATGCGGAGGGTGACCACCCAGCCGTCGGCGCCAACGGGGATGGCGGCGAGAGCGTGGGCGAGTCGCCAGGCCGCGCAACGTTCGCACAACGTCGTGCTGTCATCCAGGACGAGGTCGGCGTCGCGTTCCCCGCACGCCGCGCAGTCGTGGTGGGCGTGCGGGTAGGGCAGGGTGCCGGGGATCGTGCCCATCCCACCTCGTTCGATCTTGGTTTCTGAGTCGCGATACGGCAGATTATCGCGACTCAGCGTCCATTCAGGCCACGCGCCCTGCCGGCCGATCCAGAATGATCTTGATTGGAGATCGTTATCGGGCCGGTGACTCCCGATGGTTTCCATGACCGGCGGACAGCAGCGGTCGACGAACGCGTCCGTGCTGCCGAGGCTGAACGCGATGAGGCCAGCGCCGCACGGCCGCAGCCCACACCGAGCAGGAGCGGCCCAGCTAACGGTAAGTATCGAGAGACAGCTCGGACAGCCTGTGCGACCCCAGCTGCAGATCCGTCACGTCCGCGCTCTGCTCGCCCGGATGGAGAACACCACGGCCTCTCTCCGCGCCTCACGAACCGTCGTGGTCCTGTGGAGAAAGCGCTTAGGAAGGGGGCCGGGTGATCAATTTATATGATTTTTCAGTGTTTGCTTAGGGTAATATGCGAGCTGTTGCCGGGTGAGGGCCAGCGGACCGGCTCCGAGGAGTCGGGGGCACCCGCCGGCCCTCGGGTCCCGCAGAGAACCCGGCACACGAAGGTGCTGAGGTCAACATACGGGGAGGTGGCTGGGTGGACCAGGGCACCACCCCTGTATCGTCCCGTGTCACGTTGGCCGAATGGGCTGAGCGGCACGGGCGCACGGTGGGCACAGCTTGGTCGCACTGGACGAGTCGACCCGATTTTCCTAGACCAGTGGGTCGCCGTCCCCGACCAGGTGGGGCGCCCGGTACAGCGATCGCCGAGTATGACGAGGCCGAACTGGACGCTTGGCTCGCTGCACAACCGGGCATGGGTCCGCCGCCACCGGTCGCGTTCGACGGTGATATTGAGGAACTGTTGACACTCTCGGCATTCGCCGCCCGCGCGCAGGCAGCGGGGAAAACACTGGAACGCAGCACGATCTATCAATATCGTGATCGTGAAGATTTTCCCAAGCCGGTCAACGGCCGGTTCTACCGCGCCGGTGATGTGTTGGAATTCATGAACAGCCGACCTGGCCCTGGTAATCGGCTACGCGGATCGGCCAGGCGTCGTAGGGCGTAAGAATCGCTTCCTGTCTCGGCGGCCTGCTTTTGTCCACTAAGATTAGTAATAGGTAAAATGTAGTCAGAGTGTTTCGATATGGATGGGATGTGGACTTCCATCCATACCCTGCTTGTAGTAGTATGTTGAGTGTCGGGAAAGGGAGGGCACCCCCGAACGACATCCCCGCAGAGCTCAACCGAAGAGCTTCGTCATCATGGAAAAGAAAAACTCGGTACTGTATCTAATGAACATCTCCAATCCCGACCGGCTCGCATCAGACTCCGGCTGGTTGTTCGCGGATCTCCTTGCACCAGTGCTGGTAGATCGGGGCGTCGCAGTGACAATCGGCGGCCCGGCGAAGGTTGCCGACCAGCGGGTTTCCTTCACGCAGGTGCTTGCCCAAAGCACCAAGTATCGTGCTCGTTTCACCAGCGATGTGCACCAACTTGTTTCACTGATTCGGGAAATTCAGCCAACGGCGATTGTCGCCAATCAGATCGAGAACGGATCGGCGATCAGAGCGGCACTCGTGGAAGCCGGATCGGATGCCATGCTGGCCGGTTACTGCCACTATCTGCCCTTCTACGGAGACTATCGGGGCATCCATCTGGACCCCTCTCTCAATGATGGCGGGCTCGGTCATTCGGTCTTGCTCCAGTTTTTTGCAGGGTTGAACGCCTGCGATCGAATCATGATGCATTCCACGATTGCTGCCGAATGGATCATGTCGCTAGCCCCCCGCTTTGGGCTCGACCTAGCTGATCGGCTGCGGATCGTCCCGCCACCGCAGGACCCGCGACTTGTCCGCGTCGACGCCGTGCGTCCCGAGGAGCCGATCGGGATCTACAACCATCGGCTGTATGAGCACTACGGGACAGGACAGTTCGTGAAGCTGGCCCGTCAGGTCACAACGGTGACACCGGTACGGCTCCGGGTAATGGACCTGTTCGGCGTGCGCCGAGCGGGTCGGTCATCCCTGGACTCCAGCCCCGAGCGGTACCGAGACATGCTGGCGGGCTTGCCCCGTACAGAGGTTGTGTCCGACCGCGCCGACCGGTCGCTCTACCGCAGCTATATTGCGCAATCCCTCTTCGGATTTGCTCCTTTTCGGCCAGGCTGCCCCTGGTCAATGTCAGTCATCGACTGCCAGGGAATGGGAGTGCCCGTAATCGCTCCCCGCATGGGTTGGCTGGAGCGGCATATCTCCTCAGAATTGCTCTTCGACAGTCCGGCGGCTGCGCTGGAGATCGTACGCCGTCTGGTAGACGACCCCATTTTCTGGGCTGTGCAGAGCGCGACCGCCAGACGATCCACCGAATCGCTGACCCCCGGCCGGATCGCGGATCTCTACCTGGAGGCGCTGTCATGAGGGACTGCATCATGCTCTCCTACGACGAGCCCATGGCCAACGAACTTTATGCCCGGCTGGTAACCGTTTTTGGCCATGTCCACCGGCTGCATGGAGTCCGTGGCATGCGCCGTGCTTACCGGCTCACGGCGGAAGTGGTCAACTCCGAGGAGTTCTTCCTCGCGGACGGCGACTTCGAGATCGATCTTACATTTTCCGTGAAAGACGTCGCTCCGCTCCCGGGCGAGGTTCCGATGCGGGTCTGGCGGGCACGCAACGCCGTGAACGGCCTGGAGTACGGCTACGGCGGCCTCAAACTCATCCGCCGTAGCGCACTACGCACAATGGGAGAGGCGGTCGACGTTCTGGCCGCTCTCCCCGGCAAGCCACAGTTTGTTCCTGACATCGCAGGCGTAACCCGGTTCAACCAGAGCCCTTATCACACCTGGCACGGAGCCTTCCGTGAATGTGCGATGCTGGCACACGGCAGCGAGTATGGGATGTCGGATGAGGCTGCTCGAGAACGACTTGCGGTATGGACGGCCGGGGGCTCGGGAGACTTTGCCGAGTGGGCCACACGTGGCGCATTCGACGGAATCACCTTCGCAACGCAGACCAAAACTCCTGCCGACTGGGACAACATCAACAATCCGGCCTGGTTGCATCACAGATTCCGCCAGTCCTATGACTACCAGGACAAGTCATGATGGCCTCCTCAGTGTCCATGGCGCTTATCGAACCAAACGCCTATCTCGAAGGCGGCCATTTCCATCACACACTCATCGAACTGTCCCGGGCCGCCACAGCTGAGGGAAGGAAAGCTCTCGTCGTGGCCCTCGATGGAGTCACAAGCGATACCCGTACGGCGTTGCAGGACACCGCCGGCGTTCTCGACCATCCCAGCCAGACTGATGTCCGCGGCCGGATCGCGTGGGCTGGCGCCGTCGGGCTGCGGCATCTCTCCCGGCTTGGCGTCTTGGCCGTCTCCGGCCGACGCCTCCCACTCCCCATCCGTCGTCTGCCTCACCAACTCACGCTGCTCAGCCGCTGCCTCGTCGAGGTCGCTTCGCTTCGTGCGGCGGTACGGCACGCCCCGATCCCGCCAGTGCCGGTCATCCTCACCGCCAGTGAGGCTCTGCACGCCATGGCTGGCTGGCTTTCCGGTGTCGACTATCTTCGGATCGTCCACGAGGTCTACACGACCGAAGACGCGCCCGTGCGTCTGCTCGGCAGACTTGCACGGCTGAGCAGACGTCGGGTGCTGGCCATCGGCACTACTCCCGCGGTGGAAGCCGACCTCATCAGCCGGTTTCCCGGCCTCTCAACGACCGCTCATCCCTTCACCGTGCTCCAGGTCGAGGACCGCCCCGACGACCGGGAACGAGAAGCGGCCCGCGCGTCATTCGGTATCGCTGCTGACGAGACCGTGGCCGCAGTAGTCGGAGGCTGGTGGGGGCACAAGGACCCGGGCACCATCCGGGATGCTCTCGCCGCGACATCCATGCGGCTACACCTGATTGTGGCGGGTAGCCCGCTCGACGCCACGATCCTCAACAGCCTCGCCTGTCTGCCAAACGTGCACCTTCACGTCGTGCACCGAGTCCTGACCGCCGCGGAGGTCCGCACGGTCTACGCCGCGAGCGACGTCACCATCGTCAGTCGTCGTCCTGGCATCGCGAAGGAGAGCGGCCTTGTCATGGACGCGGCGCGTTTCGGTATCCCACTGATCGTTAGCGATCACGATATCGACCTGACGGCGCGGCTGGCCGGGTGCGCGTGGGCACAGATCTTCCGCGCCTCGGAGTCTGATGACCTTGCCCGTACGCTCCCGGACATCGGACGGATGCTGCGTCCTCCTCACGCCGCAGCTGGGCTGTTGGGGATGCGGACCGCACCTGCTCAGCTTGCCGACCTCCGCCGGCTCTATGAACACCGCCTCACCGAAAGAGGAGCACGCCCATGAACCGGTCTCCCGCCCTGGTTGCTGTCGTCGGCCCTGTTGAGCCCGCCCTGCTCAATGCCTTCGTCGAGCACTACCGCGGCTTTGGCATCGACCGTTTCCTGTTGGCGTTCCATTTCCCCGAGAACACTCCGGCCGACAGCCGTGACGTGCTTCTGACAACATGCCGGGAACTACTCGACCGCCCGGAGATCATCAGTAGCGGGCCATGGCACGAATTCACCAACACGGCGCTACGGGAGGAGCTGCGGGCACGGGCCGGGGAGGGGTGGCACCTCCTTGCCGACGTTGATGAGTTCCAGTGCTATCCGGCATCGGTTGCAGAGACGATCGCCGCTGCGGAGGCGGAGATGGTCGACGTTCCCGTTGTTGGGGGTGTCATGCTCGATCGGGTCGCAGCGGACGGGCGGCTGCGACCGTGGGCTCCGGAGGTCGGGCTTGACCGTAGCTACCCGCTCGGTGGTTTCCTGACCCATCGGCTTCTACGTGGTGACCCGCGCAAGGTTGTTCTCGTACGCAGCGGTGTGGAAGTCGCTTCCGGCAACCACCGGAGCCCTGGCCGCCGGCCTGTCAACGATCCGCTCGTCATTGTCCATCACTGCAAGTGGCGCGGCGATGTTGTCACTTATCTGGCGAGGCGGGCGGCGATGCTGGCTGCAGGCAGATGGCAGGAGCAGAGTCCCGCTGTCCGCGACGAGGCGCATCGACTTCTCGCCCATGTGGAGGAGCACGCTGGAAGGCTTGATGTGTCTGGGCAGGCTGTGCTCTTCGGGCCGGTGACTATGGACGTTGTCCCGTCCTGGTGGGCTGACGAGTCTCGCGCGATCGTTGACACCTGGCGGCCTCCCGCCGGCTGACCGGCCAGCGCTACGACTGTTGGATGACTTCTTCACCCTCACCCGTCGGCTCCTCGAACCGGGCGAGGAAGTCATCCAACGCTTCGTCTGTGACGGTCAGCGCGTTGCCGTCGGTACGTTGGTTTCGTATGTGCAGACGGCGGCGCAACACTGAGCGGTCCGCCTTGAAGTACAGCAGATGCCACCGGCCGCCGTGTTCTTCCACGAGCTTCTTGTACCGGTCACGTCCGGCCCGGTCCCACAGGCCGCGATCTATCACTACGGATGTTCCTGCCTTGACCAGGGCGGCCAGCTCGGCCTCCACTTCGGTGACCACTGGGCCTTCCAGCTCGAAGTACCGGTGTTCCGGATAGTCGACGCCGTAGCGACCGTGCCGTGCATGTACCCGTTCGTCGACGGAGAGGCGCACGATGCCCTGGCCCTCCAGGTGCTTGGCGTAGGTCGTCTTGCCAGAACCGGTCAGGCCGCACAGTAGGAATACCTCGGCGACATCCCTGTCCTGCATCAGGAGACATCCCTTCAGCGCTTCGCCTGTCACCCGAAGACTACGACCGATCGGCGCCGCCGGCCACCGGCCCTAGCCCCTGGATGCGCCGAACTGCAGAAGCGTTTGTGCTGCTGCTGGCTGTGTACCTTGACTGCCCTCGAGGTGAAGCGTCCAGTTACACGCTGCCAGGAAGGGCTGAGGTAGGAACGGCGCTCTCTTCTGCCTCCTGCTTGGTGACTATCCCCGAAGCCCCACCACCTTCTTCGGTGACAGTACCGGCATCCTCGGCCGGTTCGCCACTGTCGGTTGCAGTGATCTGTTGACGGCTGCGGCGCTGCACAGGCTGTGGGTAGCCGAGGGAGACCAGTTCCTTGGATGTCCACCCGGCTTCGAGCGCGGCCTTACGCGCGTCGGCGTAAACGGTTTCGGCGTTGGCCGCCTGCTGCTGTACGGCAGCGAGTGCGTCGTGGGTGGTTTGGCGGGCATTGGCGGCATCGACGA
>NZ_CAKJTM010000166.1:0-6706 GCF_917627345.1 Protofrankia sp. CiP3
GTTCCTACCTGGTCAGCGCCCGTAACCACGGCGTCCGCCCGGTCGACGCGATCCAGGCCGCCCTCGTCGGCGCGCCCTGGCTCCCCACCCCGGTAGCCGCCTGAAAGCCGGCGCCGCCACCGGCCACGCCTAACACCGGCCAGCGCATATCGATCTTGGAGCGGTTCTATAGCTCCGGCCTACCCCTGAATGGACACTTCAGATGGTGAGCAATCTGCACACGGTCGCCTGTCGGCGAACAACTTCGGATCTGTGCTGGAAGCCTCCCATCACGGTGCCCTACCGGTCGTCGTGCGTGTAGACTGGCGCAGCGTTATGCGGGGATGCCGAACCACATAGCTTGCTGTGTGGTCATCGCGTAGTCGACGCCGGTCGGCCGCCCCTCGCTCAGGGTGGACGAGACGAGGTGGAGATGGGTGTCGACGACTATCTGAACTTTGATCTGCTCGTGAGACCTAAAGATAAAGAATCGCTGTTCCACGCCGAGGTCACTCAGAGCCCAGTGGGTACAGGAGCAAATATCGCGTTCCACCAACCGGTGACCGACGCTGAGCTCGAAGCTTTTCAGAAGGTCGTCGTACGTCCGTCCACCCCGAACGCGCAGGAGCGGAAGGCTGACGAACAGAAGGTCAAGGAGCTCGGGAGAAGGCTCTTCGACGCCATGTTCACGGGCGTAATCCTGCGTTGTTACGAGCGGAGCATCGACGCTGCGCTGAACGAGAACTACGGCCTCAGGATTCGGTTGCGTATGACCCAGTGCCCAGAACTCGCCGCTTTGCCATGGGAATACCTCTGTAGCCCAAATGGCAGTTTTCTCGCACTCTCGGAGACGACGTCGGTGGTTCGTTTCATGGACGTCATGAAGCCATCCAAGCTGCCGCAGCCGCTTCACATGCTTCACATGCTTGTCATGCTGGCCTCGCCCACTGGGGCGAGCCGCCCTATCGACATCTCAAGGGAGTGGAGCGTTCTGCATAGCCTTGGACGGAAGAACACCATTAGGGTCGACCGGGTCGAGGCGGGAACAATCAGCGCTCTCCAGCAGCAACTACACGACGGCCCCTACCATATCCTCCACTACGGCGGCCATGGCGAGCTCGATGAACTTGACGGCGACGGGTTTCTCCTGCTGGAAGACGCCGACGGCGGCGAACGGGAGCTGGGCGCGTCCAGCCTGGCAATCAACCTCCACGACCATCGGTCGCTGTTGCTGGTGGTACTCAACTCGTGCGTCGGCGCGCATGGCGGGCGGCCGGAACCGTGGCTGGGAGTCGCGCGGAAGCTGGTTCAGCATGGGGTCCCCGCCGTCGTGGCGATGCAGTCCACGGTGAGTGATGAGGCTTCATTTGCTTTTGTGGCGGCGCTGTACAAGGCGATTGTCGACGAACAACCGCTCGAGGTAGCGATGGCGCGGGCGCGCATCTCCATCTGGAACCTGCCTAACGTTACCGAGTGGGGAACGCCGGTCCTTTACCTGCAGTCGCCCATGGGGCGCCTCATCGGGATTCCCGCACAGCGTCACGACGGGGGAGTCGCGGTTGACGATCGCCCTTCGGCGGACGCGGTGTCATCGGTGGGATCCGGACCTGAATCGCGCGCGGCAGCCGCCGGTATCTGGGGATCTCCGGCGAAGCTACCAACAACTCCGACGACCGACCTGTACCAGGATCCGAATTTCACCGAGGCCCTGGCTGCGAAAGCAGACCGGGAGTGGCCGCGGGCGATTCTTCTGTTCGAGATGTTGCAGGCCCAATATCCGACCGAAATGCTACTCGCCGAGACCCTTGCGACGGTGCGTAACAATCAGCTCGCCACTTGGAACGAGGCGGCCGAGAAGGCCGAGGCGGACGAGCGGTGGGCCGATGCCGTCGTGATTCTCCAGAAGATGGTTGAACGCGACTCACAGTATGCGGACCGCCTCGGGGATGCCGAGGTCCTCCGAAACATCGATGCGCTGTACTTAGAAATACAGCGGCTACACCAGGGCAGGCGCTGGGATGACGTCGTCTCCTTCGATATCCGGCTGGCCGGGCTGGGCAACTTGGCGACTACGAAGGCCGTCATCTCCGCACGCAGCCTCGTAGCGTCCGCGAAGGCCTACCGTGATAGGATGATCCGGGATAATCGCTACAAACAGGCGTTGGAATACCATCGCCGTGAGGAATGGGAAGAGGCAGCTGTCGCATTCGATGGCATGGATCCGGCGTACCGCCCTGAGGCGGCCCGCCTCGCGCAGCAGGCAAGGACGAAAATGTCCGCTCGGTCGCCCTCGCGGTCAACTATTCCGGAGGAATCGCACTCACCGGGTCAGACGAACCCATTCGCAGAGTTGCGCGTGCCGCGGGGCGGGCACCTTCACAGCGATGTCACCGTCTCGCTGAAAGGGGCGATCGGCGGAACGGAGACCGTCGTGCGGCTACCAGCCGCGACCACGTGTATCCCCTGCGGCGGTTCAGGTCTGTCTCCCAACGGCGCCTCGCCGTCCCAAAGGAAGGCACGGACAGCAGAGGTGGTGGAACACGTCGTCGAGCGTGGCCGTTGCAGCGCATGCGGCGGCATCGGCTGGGCCGATCGAACCGAGAGCATCCATATTCCGGCTGGTGTATACGACGGCCAGACAATTTGTGTGTCCGGTCGCGGCTTTCCCGGACTATATAAGATCATCCAACCTGGCGATCTCCTGTTGACCGTGCGTATTGATGTTGGCCCCTTATTTCAGCGGGCCGGGATAGACCTTTTCATGACTGTGCCGGTCACGCCGGACGAAGCACGCTTCGGAGCTCTACTCACACTTCCGTCGCCCGACCAGGAGCCATTGACACTCCCCATCCCCCAGGGAACCGCAAGTGGCTGGAAAGCGCGATACTGCTACCGCGGCGTCCCGACGAAGAAGGGCGACCGGGGCCAGTTGATCGCGACGGTTCGGATCGTCACATGACGTCGCTTTCAGCACACGACCGAAGGTATTGATCACTGAGCTGGGTCAATGATCCGAGACCCACGTCCGCAAGGATAGGAGAAGCGATGCCGTTCGACGAACTGGCCCGCGTCGCGGTTGTCGAGAGCGAGCGACTTACGCGCCAGGGCCTGCTGGCAACTCTCAAAGACCACAGCCAGCAGATGATCGTCGTCGTGGATGAGGACCACCTCAGCAAGCTGAAGAGTCGCGTCTCCTACGACGTCTGCGTCCTGGGTATCCGCGGCGTAGCCTCGACCGAACAACTCCGCGATGTCGCCACGGCGACCCCGGTACTGGTTCTCCTCAACACCGAGGAGATCCGCTGGGAGTGGATCGTCGGTGTCTGGACCCTGGGCGTGCGAGCCGTCATCAGCCGCGATATCGGTGGTATTTCTCTCGCCGACACCATTTACGAGGTGACGCTCGAAGCCCATTGGCTCGGTCCCCAGCTCGCGGTTGCTCTCGTGGAGGCCATCAAAACGCATCACCTGACTGTCGACCAGCGGCTAAGGGATTTACTCGATATGGTCGGCGATAACGTCCGCCCCGCCACGGCGCGCACCAAGCTCGGCATAGATGACGGCGGCATGGCGGTCTTCTTCAGTGAACTGCGGCAAGCCATCATGAAATCGCCCGGCAACGTACAGCTAGATTTCAATGGCGGCGCTGGCTCGTCTTCACAGGCGACGGAAATCCTCCAGCCGTCGAAACAGGCTCCGGAGGCGGTGTGTCTCAGCGAGCGGGAGATCCAGATCCTCGAGCGGGTCACAGGAGGCTATACGGAGAAGGAGATCGCCAAGCAGTTGAGTCTGTCGGAGCACACCGTGCGGAGGCATATTCAAAACGCCATGGAGAGGCTAGGAATAGGCAGAAAGGCCGCGGTGGACAAGTTATGGTTCGCTCTCTATATTACCGGCGGGCACGAGCCTGAAGCGACCAGTCGCCGTTTCAGCGCTATGCTGGACCAACAGTGAACGCCAGCTGGTACGCTACGGCACGTGACCGCCGAGGATGGTTTTGTGTGGTTGCCAGCGACCACGCTGATCCGACAGGTTGGTCGCTGGATGCCATCCGCTAGGCCTAGCGGTGTGCGAAGATAGGAGTGACCGAGAAAGGCCGGGGGTGACATGTTTAGTGATCGCGGGACGAGATCCGAGTAGTATCTTCGCGTCTGAGGCCTCAAGTATGCTCCAGGCGCAGGCGGCTCGGATGGATGAGCTGGCGGTTCGGCTGCACGAGATCACGTGGGCAGCGGCGAAAGGTCGACCGCCACCGATACACGAGCTGACCTATCACTCGGTGGTTGAGTTTTTCGTCGAGAACAAGAAACGAGCACCGACGGCAGTCTGCGGAGCGCTGGTCCGTGAGGCGCGCCGGGGCGGATCCCTGGTCCGGCTGTTCTACATGGACGGCGAGGGCAGGGCATTGGTCGGCGGCGAAGACGGCGCACCACACCGGTCGTACATTGCCCGCAGTTTCGACGAAATGCTGGCCTCGCTAATCAAGGACAAGAATGTCGTCATCTTCACCTAGCCTGCGTGCCAAGCGACCGCGACCATGTCGCATCCCGGGAGGATCTCATGGTTGTTGAGATTGCGGCGTTTTTGCTGGCGAGCGTGGCGGCTTCCGCTGTTCTGTGGGTGACTGTCCTCACAGTCTCCTTTCTCGTTGACTGGTTCCAGGAACGTGCTGCGCGGGTGCGGTTCGACGCAGACAAGGCGGCGGTCACCGTGATAGAAGAACTAGCCAGCGGCAAAACCATCGTCGTGCAAGGAATATTCGACAAGTCCGCAAACAAGTTCGACGAGTCTCGCAAGATAGAGGCCGGGCAGGTCGATCCCGAACTCAGGCGGGTCCACAGTAATCACAAGGTCGTCATATGGAGCTGATTCGATCCGTCAGGTGGGGCGGCGCGGAGATAACCACGAGATCGGACAGGCGGTCACACTGAATCCCCCTCGCTCTTTCTGGAGGCTCGCCGGATGAAAATCGGTCGAATCCGCTGTTCCTCAGGTCGTGCTCCCGTGGTAGTCCAACAAAGCAACGACATGGAAACCGGGGATCAGGCTGCTGGCGGGAGCTTTGCGTCCCTGCTGCGCCAGAACACCGGGGCTATCCGAGTGGACGGCGTACCAACCGACGCCGGCGAGGGCGACGCTGCTGTACTTCGGTCAGCCCTCATCATGGCGGCGGAGAACTTCACCAAGGCGACTGGCGCGGACGACCTCGCCCTCGTGGTGACCAACCGGCGCGTGCCCGTAGGCGGCGAGTCCGCGCCAGAGGACGAGCCGGACGTGCTCTCCATCGAGAAGCGGGCGTCCTACTTCAGGGTGTCGGAACCGCTGTACGGCATGGACTTCCTCGTGCTCCCGGACAAGACGATGGAGGAGTTGCGGGTCGCCGTCGACGCGGTCGTGCTCCGCACGCGGGTCTTCGACCAGTGGAACCTGCGCAGCATCCAGCCGCATCCGGGTTCGGCGGTCAACTTCCACGGTGGTCCTGGAACCGGCAAGACACTTGCCGCACACGCGATTGCTCACAGCCTCGGTAAGAAGATCCTCGAGTCCAAAACCTCGCAGCTGGAGAGCAAATACCACGGTGAGGGACCGAAGAACCTCGACGCGCTCTTCCGCGCTGCGACCGCGAATGACGCCGTCCTGTTCATCGACGAGGCCGATTCGTTGATGTCCCAGCGTTTCGAGCACACCAGTCAGGGTTCCGAACAGGCCGTGAACACGATGCGCAGCGAGCTCCTGATGGCGCTCGACCGCTACGACGGGCTCGTGATCTTCGCTACGAACCTCGTGACAAGCTACGATCCCGCCTTCGACAGTAGGCTCCGGCACGTGCGCTTCCCTGAACCGGACGCGCGTGCGAGAGCGGAGATCTGGCGGCGCCACCTTCCTGCCGAAATGCCAGTGGACCCGGATGTCGACGTCACATGGCTCGCCGAAGTCGAGGTGTCCGGACGGGAGATTCGGCGCGCGGTAGTCGATGCCGCCGTCCGGGTCGCCCGGAGCGGGCGGGCGCGTGTGACGGCGGCCGATCTGCGGCACGCCGTCGAATCGGTTCGGGGCAGCAGAATCGTGCGACCCGCTCCCGCCGTCAGACCGATTAGTGCGTCAGATATGACGCACTAACCACAGTATTCCGTCGAGCGCGCCCCCCAACGTGACGTACCGGGCCGCCTCGCTCAGAACCGTGAGCATCGTGTGTACTGTTCTCCCGGTTTCGATGACGGCTTCGGCGTAATCTTTGGCGAGACGGCGCCGTATAGGCGTGGCGGAGGTGCTCAACACACCGGCGTGTATCACGCTCACCCGAACCTGTATGACCGTGATGCTGAGCGCCCCGCAAAAACCCACGGCGAGCAGGAAACCGCTGACGGCGAGCATCGTGAGCTGCATCTGGCTTTTCGCGACGCCGGGAAGCTGCGCGGCGACGACGACGAGCAGCGCGAGCGTCGCGGTCACCGCCTGCTGCGCGCGCGTCCGGGTCTGATCGATGTCCAGTAGGAGCCGGTCGAGGTGACGGCGGCCCTCCTCGATGAGAACAGCGACGTCATCCTCCGGCCAGTTGCTGACATCGCCCGCCACAGTGCGGTCGGTCGGCAGGTCGGGCGGTGTCCAACCCGGGCGGAAAAGCGCCAGGCAGTAGAGGAAGAAGACTTTCCGGTCCTCGAGAAAATCGGTCACCCGTCGTTCCGGAGCCAGTCCGCGATCGCCGCAGTCGCTGGGGCGGCGACCA
>NZ_CAKJTM010000167.1:0-6427 GCF_917627345.1 Protofrankia sp. CiP3
CTTAGGAGGCGAACATCCGAATTTCGGCGGTACGGTGGCGCTCGGCGAGGAGGTCCAGACGCGGTCCGGCGAGCGCGGGCAGGTTCGCGGGCGGGCGTTCAGCGAGCGATACCGCTTTGGCGGCGATGCGCTCGAGGTCGGTCGCCAGCCGCGCGAGCAGGGCCGTGACCGCGAGTGGGTCCAGACCGAGCAGGCGGACGGCGCCCGACGCGGGTCCACTGACCGCTCCGTAGGCTACGCCGAGCGCGGCATCGGCGGGGGAGACCCCAGCGACCCCGGCGACCAGGCCGAACGCGATCGGATGGTGCGGCGCGGGGAGCAGGCAGCGCACGTCCGGCCAGGCGGCCCGGCCGGCGCGCAGCAACGCCCGGCCCTGGGCACGGCTTGCGGCCCGCTGCGCGGGGGAGGGGGTCCGCGCGTCCAGCTCCGCGTCCAGCTCGATGATGAGCCCGTCCGGAACGGGCCCGTTCGCCAGGCACAACCGGCAGGTGGCCGCGGTGAAAGTGGCGGCCACCAAGCCCACGGTGGCCAGCCGTCCGCGCAGGAATCGCTCGAGATCGTCGAGATCGCCGACGCTGCCGTCGACGACCGCCGCCTCGACACCGCCTGAGTGCGCATGCCCGCCGGCCGGTAGCCGCCCGTCCGCCAGTAACAACAACGCCGCCGAGGACGATCCTGCCGTGATGCCCTCCCTGGAATCGTGAACCGGGGCCTCGTAGGTTACCGGACCGGGACGGGTCTCTCCGGGTGCCCGGCCGGCGGAGGCGATCAGCGGTCCCGCGTCTCTCCCTTATCTCCGGAGAGAGGGCCAGGGACGGGGGCGGAGCCCCGGAAACAGAGAGCGAGACTGCCACCGCCCATGAAGCACCGCCCATGAAGAGTTGATCATGAGAGAGCCCCATCCCGAAAATGTAGAGAAGATTAGCGACGATCTTTCTTTGGTGTTTCTGCCCAGGTTGTCAGACGGCTGATCCCTGTATGGCTGGAAGAGTGTGTTCGGGGGTGTCGAGCCAGAACGTCTGGCCTTCGGTGGTGACGGTGATGCCGATGCGGGTGTGATCGGGGCTGCCGGCATCGATCCACCAGCGGTAAGTGTCCTCCAGCTCGTTCCAAAGGCTGCGCGGTCCTGACTGACAGACCTCATGTCTGTCAGTTCCGGGTATGAATGAGCCCCAAGAACCGGACGGGTGGTGAGATATCCATAGGATCTCGGTACCATCGCCTTCGGGGCGCCGGCCTGTCGTGCATCCTTGCATTCTGGCGCTGAACGCGAATCCGGCATGGAAATCGGTGAATGGTTCGATTGGATGAAGGCCGGTGTAGGTGATGTGCGCGCTCCTCTCGTCGGTTCCCCACACGTTTCGGACCCGCCGCTGATTCCTCATGTACATGAAGGGGGCTTCGCCGTGAAAGCGACCGTGCGCAGTCCCATCGGCCGCCACAGTGAGGCAGGCGAGGGCACCGTGGTGGAAGCTGCCGGCGATCGGGACGACGATCCGGCCTCCAGGGCGGGTCTGCGCGAGCCAGGCGGGCGGGACGGTGAACACGTTCGCGGTGGCGATCACCCTGTCGAACGGTGCACGCTGCGCGTAGCCGTCGGCTCCGTCACCGGTGATGACCGTGACGGGCAGGCGGAGTCTGGCCAGGGCAGCGCGGGCGTGCGTTGCTACGATGGGGTCGACTTCGATAGTGGCAACGGACCCTGGCTCGGCGCGTTCCGCTAGAAGCGCGGCGTTGTATCCGGTGCCGGCACCGATTTCGAGGATGTTCATTCCGGGCCGGACATCGAGCAAGGTAAGCATCTTGTCCATGAGCCAGCCCGCGGTGCTGGAACTTGTCGGGATGATGCCCTTGCCGTCGTACTCGTCGCTGCCGTCGTCGACCTGTGTGGTGACGGCTTCGGAACCGTTGACCTCTCCCAGCCAGGCTTCCGGATCGTCGGAACGACGTACCGGGACCATCCACCCGTCGTCACGACGAATCCAGATGGTTTCGGGAATGAAGTCTTCCCGCCTCATGCGGTGCCAGTCCCCTTGCAGGTCGGACAGGTGCTTCTTACAGTCTTCCCATCCTGGCTGACCTCGGTTGTCTTATCTCCCTTGCAGGCCGGGCAGGGCCCGGGGGACTGCGAGTGTTTTCCCACGGCGTCTCCTTGAGGCGTGCAGAGAACAGACGGTGATCTTGCCGGCGCCGACGGGCGTGGACGAGCGGCCTGACGTTAGGTTGATCACTCCGTGGTGGAGCGGCAAGAGGTATCTCTATGGGCGGAATCAAGCGGTCAGTGCACCGCCCGCCTCCCGTCGGGAGCCTAGGCTTGGGTTCAAATCGGGCTATTGGGGCAGATCGGGAACTTATTCGATCACGATCAAGCTTGCCGAGCCTCTGCTCCCAGCACAATGTGGGGTGCACTGAACTACTGGAGACCACCGGCCCTTCAGGTCCGCTGTCCACGGAACCGGAACCGGAACCGGGACCGCTCCAGCCCGTCCGGAACAGGTCTGTTCGCCAGGCGCAACCGGCAGGTGGCCGCGGTGAAAGTGGCGGCCACCAAGCCCACGGTGGCCAGCCGTCCGCGCAGGAACCGTTCGAGATCGTCGAGATCGCCGACGCTGCCGTCGACGACCGCCGCCTCGACACCGCCGGAGTGCGCATGCCCGCCAGCCGGTAGCCGCCCGTCCGCCAGTAACAACAACGCCGCCGAGGACGATCCTGCCGTCATCCGGGCCGCCACCTCCCAGTCGGGAGTGTAGGAGAGGCCGTGGCTGGCGAGGGGACACCGGCTGGCGGGGGGCAGCGCGGCGGATGCGGACAAGCGGAAGGTACGACGGTAGTAGCATTTTGGTATGACCATCCCTGCGAAGCGCAAGGTCTCGGTGACCCTCGACGCCGACCTCGTCGCGGCGGCCGAAGCCGATGGCGGGAACCTGTCCGCCCAAGTCAACATGGCTCTTCGGGACGAACTCGCGCGACGGCGACGGCACCGGGCGCTCGGTAACCTGCTCGACAGGCTCGCTGTCGAACGGGGGCCGCTCGACACCGCCGAAGATGCCGAAGAAATTATGAGATTCATGCGTCTGCTGGGCGGTACGACCGATGGTGCCGCCCCGGTCACCACGGATCACTCCGCACACGACCCCGGAACACAGCTGTGACGCGGATCGTCCTGGATGCGGAGGCCGTCAATGCGCTGGTGCAATCCGATCATCCCGCGGAGCGCACGGTACGCCGTGCGATGGAGGCCGCGCACAGACTGCGGCGGGACGTAGCGGTCGCTACGGTGACCCTTGCCGAGTTGTACCGCGGTGCTGGTCGCAGCCGGGCGCTGGACGCGGTGCTCGCCAGGGAGGCCCCGGACGGGCTGTTCATGCGTAACACCGATCGTGACCTGGCACGCCTGGTCGGGGCGCTGCTCGCCGAAACCGATCTTGGATCGGACCGCCTGGCGGACGCACATGCCGTTGCCGTCGCGGTCGAAGCGGGCGGCGGGGTGGTCCTGACCGGTGACCCCGAGGAGCTGGCTCGGCTGGCCGGCCCTTACCGTACGGTCGTCGTCGAGCCGCTGTCCGGAGCGGACGGCCCGTCACGACGCAGGCGCCGTCGGGGAGCCGGCCAGGAGCACGGCCCGTCCTGATGGGGGGAGGGGAGGCTCCCGGAAAGGAATCAGAAGAGGAAGTAGCGCTGGGCCATCGGGAGCTCGGTCACGGGCGTGGCTTCGATGGCCTCCCCGTCGATGGTCACGGTGAACGTGTCCGGGGCGACCCGGATGTCGGGGGTCGCGCTGTTCTCGGGCAGGTCGGCCTTACCGCGCTGGCGCACGTCGGCGACTGCGACCATGGCCTTGGCTAGGCCGAGCCGCTGCGGCAGGCCGTCGTCGAGGGCGGCCGGGGCGACGAAGGTCAGCGATGCCACCGCCGCCGGGCCGGGCGCCGCCCGTCCGCCAGTAACAACAACGCCGCCGAGGACGGTCCTGACGTGGCGCCCTCCCCGGTCTGGAGGCAGGGAATTCCCGGACCGGGTTCCCCACATCACCAACTGATGCCTCCTCACATCAGGATAGCGATATCAACCGGTCACGAGGACACCCCGCGATGAGGTCGGCTGGAAGGGCGACGGTGGTACGGACGGCATGATCTTTGCTGCGACGGCGGCCGGGGTCCCAGCTCCTCGGCACCGTCCCGGGCGTGCCCGGTCGGGCGCGCGGCGCCGGACCGGTGGGGAAAGCGTGGGATGGGCACAGCGCGGTGCCAGCTGGGTGATGTCGCTTTGTCGTGTGGACGAAGTACACAGTCGGTCGACGCGGCTGGCAAGCACGAGGGTGTGTCCTCGTGGCGGTTTGGCCGCTGAAGGTAAGCTTCGTTGACCTTCATACCAACCTGTTATGGATGTTGAACCGTGAACGGGGGCCGTGGACATGACGCGGATGCTGCTGGTGGATTCAGATGTCGGGGTGAGTCCGGCGGACCTGGTGGTGGCCTGGGAATCCGAGCCAGGGGCGAGCCATAGGAAGGAGGAGGGACCGAAAGCGTTCTCGGGGAAGGAGATAGCGGAGCACGGCGAGCAACGCCCGGCCGCTGGGAGTGAATACCGACCTGTCCACTTGGCGGTGCAGAATCACGAGTTGATGCTGGGCTGTCGGATTTCTGCGTCTTTGTCCTGATCGTTCATGGGTAGGAGGCGGAGCGGTGTAAAAATGATATGGATCATAGTGGGATAGGTCAGGCGTGGCAGCACGGCAGATCATATCACCACATCCGGTGCTGCTAGATCGGGCTATGGGGGACGTAGTTGTGGGTGGGTTTTCATTTCTCTAACCTGCGCGGATGGGTTTTCGGCAAGCGCAGTGTTCATCGTCCGCCGCTACACGGCGCTGAGGTTAGCGAGTTCTCTGTGTACCGGCTGCGCCAGGTACGCGTGACATGGGGAAGGAGTAAGGGGACTAGGCGCTCGCGCGCCGTCGCCGGATGAGATGGACATCAACCCGTTAGAGGTAGAAAGCGCGTTGCCGGATTACAAGGTGATCCGCAAATTGAATGCTGGAGGCTTTGGAGCGGTATTCGAGGCCGAACACCGCAACACTGGGCACCGGGTCGCGATCAAGGCGATCCACATGCATAGACAGTCCCTCGAGGCGACTCGTAAGGAGGTGGTGGCATTACACAAGTTGAGTAACCATACGCATATCGTGACGATCCTCAGGGATCCCGAAGAAAGCACCAGCCTTCAGAACGGCGGCCTCTTCACGATCGTGATGGAGTTGCTCCACAAGACACTGCGCCAGCTGCTTGCGGAAGCTCCAGGCAAGATCATACCTCATGAGCAAGCCTGCGCGATCGCCTTGGGTGTGGCGTTGGCTCTGGAGCGGATAGAGAGCACGAACATCGTGCACCGGGACATCAAACCCAGCAACATCATGTTCGCGACTGACGGAACGGTGAAGGTCACAGACTTAGGCATCGCAAAAACATTCGAGGGAACGTCAACCACTGTAGGTGGGCTGGTGGGTACCCCATACTACATGGCGCCAGAGCAGTGGGGCGGGCGTGGCAGCCGCATCAGGTCGGCCACGGACGTCTATGCACTTGGCGTCGTACTTTACCAGATGGTGTCCGGCGGCCTGCCGTTCGACTCCGCCGACTCGAACGAACTGTCGCGACTGCACAGGAAAGTGCCGCCACCCCGGTTACCGGATTTCGTCCCTGCCCGGATCGCGAAGGTCATCTACAGTGCGCTTGAAAAACAACAGCAACGCCGTCCCTCCGCCCGCGCGTTCGCCTGCGCCCTGGCGACTGCGGCCACGGCCGAGTACGGCCCGTACTGGACCGATAGGACCGGAGTCCGCCTCCATCTCGACCAAGAGCTAAAAGAAATCATAGCCGGTCCAATACCGCCGGTTTCTCCTCCAAAACTCCCCCCTCGTGGCCCGGGACGCCGGTGGTGGATGATTGTTGTCCCGGGCGCGTTGGTTGTCAGTGGTATTGTGGCGTGGTTCGTTTATTTTCTCAGCTTAGATCCGAAGCATTGCGGTCTCGGCCTGACTGATTCGAACTACGGCTCGGTGACAACGGAGCCCTATGGCTGTATCGGTATCAGCAGCGATATCGGAACGTTCCACATCGGCCAGACGAACAACCCAGACGAAAACCTGGAGGATGTCGGAAGGTTAATTATGAAGCAGAACCAGCAGGTCAGCGGAGACCAACCCATGACTCTTGTCTATATCGCCGCCCTGACTGACCCTCCGGATAAACCGTCGTCGCAGGAATCACCGGGACGAGTCGCTGCGCGTGAGGAGATGATGGGTATCGCCGCCGCTCAGCTGCTGAACAATACTCAGTTCCGCCCGGTCTCCATCCTGTTCGCGAATGCCGGCGCGCGGATGCAGGGCGCGTCCACGATCGGGACATTCCTGAAGGCGCTGGTTGCCGGT
>NZ_CAKJTM010000168.1:0-6422 GCF_917627345.1 Protofrankia sp. CiP3
TAGAGTTCAGGTGCGAGGCCGGGTAGTCTGTGGGGAACATCAATGCGATGTTGTCAAGACCTTCGTTCCTCTGCGAAAACCTTGCGCCAGCCTGAGGCCAGGTTTCCCCTAACGAGACCGTACGCTCACGAAGCTCTGCGATCAGCGCTCGTGAGACCGGACCAAGATCCTTCAGTAGGCCGGCGAACCGGCCTTCGCCGACCGGTCGTTGGTACGTAATCATTCCCGGCCCCCGGCGCTGCCCGCCCGGAACTGTGCGACCTTCGCTAGCAGTTTGCTGTCGCCGCTGCTGTTGTACTCCTCAAGTGCGTCCAAGGCCCACTTCTGGAAGTCTTCACGGGCGACGAAATGGCCATCGCGTGTGGCCAAGCCCTCCTCGGACACACCGGCAAACACGCGCACCTGATTTGTCCCGACCGCCCACAGCACTTCGGCGACATCGAAGACCGAGGGCGGGGTCCACCCCGCAGCTCTGGCCCGAATTGCCCAAGGTGAGCCGGCTGCCATGTACATCGAGTTGACGCGCAACGTCAGTCTGACTTCGTGTTCCGCGCACACCCGCTTGATGTACTCACACGTTTTGACGGCCTCACTACGTGCCTGTGCGTCAGTATGCTCAGGGTGCGCCTTCAACAGGACGTAACTCTCAAGAGCGTAGCCAAACGAGCTTGCGTAGCGGACGGCGGCATCAAAGTCCGCCAACGACATCCGTTTTCCCAGAATATCATTACGCAAACGGTCGTCACTACTCTCAAGGCCGATCTTCAAAGCGACCGCACAGTCCCCCCTGAGTGAGTCGACCAAACCTAGCGTCGTCGGCGTGACAAACTCGGGCCGCGTCTCCAGAATAATCTCCCTCACGCCGGGAATGCTACGCGCAGCGGCCATCGCCGATCCAAGCTGTCCGATCGGGAGCGTGCGCTCATCGAGGAAGGAACCCTCGTTGCCGAGCGCCACCCGAGCTATCTGTCCTGCCTCTTCCGCCCGAACGAAGTTGGTCATCGCATCCAACTGGGCGGCCAACTCTGCCGAGGAAACATCGATAATCGCCCCGGCTGACGGCAGCGTACAGAAAGCGCAGGCAAACGCGCACCGTCGGGTGTAGAGGACCGCGATCAGCTCTTTCTCGCCCAAAAACCTTCGCAGCACGAGGCTGATTGGCCGATCGCCGGACTTGGGCTTGATCCGAAGAGTCTGGCGGTCGCCGCGCTCGCGTAGGATGGCACGATCGACGGAAGCGGGTCGGAGCATGAAGCCCCGCAATAGGGCCGGGATCTCACCAAATTCCGCCACCACCGCAGCCGACGGATTGTCGACGAGCAGCTGGCGGAAATCCTTATCCAGCCAAGCCCGGCGGGTGATGATATTAATCAGCTGCTGGCGCTCTCGCGCTTCCTCGCTCCGATCTTCGGTTGTGTCCATGTCCATCCGATCAGCTCGCACACAAAACTATCGTAACCTATCGGCAGCCGTTGTCGGACGGGCGCAAGGCCGTCTGAATTACGCAAGCGGCTACCCAAGACTCCGCTCCTCCGGCAACTGCCAATAGGAGGAAAGCAGCAAGCGAGACCCCTTGAGAAGAGGACGCGCGCGGTGCAGCCCCAGATTGTCAAAGACGACGAGGGTACCCGCAGGGCCGTCGCAGCACATCGACCGCCAGTTGTGTCGTGCCCTTAGCCTCCGTGCCTGAGTCGGCAGGATACACCCAGCGTAGGCGCTCTCGTCATTCGCGTACTGGCCATCTGTGCGCTTGCGGTAGTACTCAAAGAAATCCTGTTCCAGGCGGATCCTCCACGGCGACCATCGATGACTACCAACGAGGTACTCCATCGCGGCGTTGTCGGATCCGACGTCCGTCAAGTAGACGAACACGGACAGCAGCGGGCGCCACTCGTCGATGTGGTAAAGATCAACGATGCTCTCCTCGCCAATCGCGATCTTGGCTTGGATCGCTTCTCTGTCCGGCACCGCATGAGGTGAGAGGTAGGCTTGCATTATATCGCTGATACGGCTGTCGTCAAACACCTGCTTCGAACTCGGCACGTGGCCCCGTGGATTGAGAAGCAGGCGTCGAGCGTTCCGCTTTACGATATCAGGATGGACGGCCTCGCCGAGTAGATCGGTATTACTGTGCACCTCTGCCCTGATGGCTCTAACCACCTGTCCGTCGACAAAGCGGGGAATCAGAGCTATGCCGTCCCTGCGGAGATTTCGCAGGATGTCCGCGTCACGCGTTAATGCTGGTGTGATGCTCCGACGCCGAAGCTGTCCGATTTTTGCCACCGCAAAAGCCAGATCTCCCAATAGTCCGATCCATCCCCCGGATTGCTCCGGCCAAGCCCGTCGGCGCTAACAAGAGAGCTTTCTCCCCGGGCGAATAGCTCCGCAGGTTAAAGGCGCGGACAGACAGATGGGACCTGAATTAATCAGGATTCCATCTGCCGCCTTCCGCGACTAGCAGCGGCGGAAAGTGGTTCCAAAGTGACCCCCATCGAGGGAGAGCGTCTGAACCTCAAAGTCGATCGACTCGTCGACGAGTTCGTGCCAGGTGTCAGTGGGAAGTGGGATGTCGATAACCGTCTCTTGAGCTGTAGTGATCGCCACAGTGCTCATGTTTACCCCGCAATCGGAGTTGGCATTTTCTTGGCCCACATTTATTTCGCAGTATGACCAATTTGGCGCGCGCTGTCAAGGGATTCGGCGTGCTATCTGGCGCTGGACCCGTTCTCCGCACATGCCGCATCGCTGCTGGTCAGAGCCTTGCAGCTGTCGTCACTTTCAGAAATCGCCACAGGTCAGCATAGGTGACGTGCGGAGAACGGGGCTAGACGGCTGCGATAGCCCTGGGCACTCCGGATTCATAGCGGCGCCGCACGTCCATCACGTGACCGGCGCCCGATGGGGTAAGTCCAGCATTCTCGTACGCCTGTGTCGTCGATGCTCAGCGGCCCGGTGGCGCGGGTCGGCAAGGAGATGCGTGACGGCTTTGTCGCGGGTCTGGTAGCTGCGGCCCGGCGGGGAAGACAGAGACGAGTCCCGGAGGCATCGGGAGCCAGCCGTGCTGCTGGTTCTGCATGGTGCCCGTGTAGTCGGGGCGCAGGGCGCCGCACTCCACGCCGTCGAGCACGACGCGGTAGCCGTTCTCGATCCGTTCCGGGTGTATCCGATGTCCTTGGTCATGGCTGAGGCAGTGGCCATGGCCTGGTCGATCGCGGACGTCAGCGGGCGCGCCGCGGTACGTGGCCGGTCTGCCCTGCGTGGCCGGGAGGCGACGGGACGTGCGACAGGCATCTGCCGGCCGATCGGCGCGGTCCGCTGACGGCTCGTCCTGTGCGACAACCAGGGTTGTCGCGGCGACGGCCGGCGCATCATCAGTGCGCACGGCCGGTGCCCGCTCCCGCTCGTCCGGCGGGCCGCCGGCCGGATCTTCGTTCTCTACCTCCCCTTCGAGGACGACAACCATAGTTGTCGCGGCGGATGCGGGTTGTGGCGGTCCGACGGATAGGCTGGCGCCCTTCGCCGCTGGGTCGACAACTGAGGTTGTCGTCACATGCTGGGGGCCGAACGGGCACGGGAATCGCTTGCGCGCTCCCTGCCGGGTGATCCTGAGTGAGCGGCCGATGTCGCCGTAGCTCGCTCCCTCGATGGCCGCCCGTGCCGCGAGCGTTCGTATCTCCGCTTCGATCAACCGTGCGCGTTCGTTCGCGTCGGCCAGCGTGTCGAGCGTGGCCGAGAGCGCATCATCTGCCATGCGACAGCCGTAGTCGTCGCCACCGCCAGCGACAACCATAGTTGTCGCACAAGATCGCAGTGCATGTAGTCGCAGTAGACTGATCAGTCGGGGTCATTGATCGCTGGTATGCGTCACAGCGTCGCAGGTCAGCCCTTGGTAGGCCGGCAGGGCTTGGCTTCAGTGACTGACAGGGGCAGGGGCAGATTCAAACGGTCGGAGCGCCGGACCATCGGGCGACTCGTCGGCGGTGGCGGTCCGGTACGTGATGGCAATGTTGATCTCTGTGCGGGCAACGGGGCGGTCCTGGTGCTGCTGACGCGGCATCTGCCCACTATGCGGTGGGTACGTAAACGCGGGATCCGCTCTTTCACGCGATCGCGCTGGACGCCCCGCCGTATATCTCTGACCAGAGCGCCACCGGCAAGCCGACCGCCAAACCGCTCACATCCGCGGCGCTGGGATCAGCGCAGGCGGGCGGGGATGCCGGCGACGACGTGCCAGACTTCGTCGGACTCGGCCGCGATCGCCGCGTTGAGCCGGCCCAGGGCGTCGCGGAAGCGGCGTCCGACCGCGCTCGTGGGGACGATGCCCGAGCCGACCTCGTTGGTCACGGCGACCACGTGGCGCCGGGTGTCACGCCAGGCCGCGACCAGTGTGTCGACGCGGGCAGGCCAGCCGCCGTCCACGGGATCGTCGTCGAGGTGGGCTGTCAGCCACAGGGTGAGGCAGTCGACGAGCAGCGGCGGGCCGTCGGTGCCCAGCAGGGGCACCAGATCAGCGCTCTCCACCGTCGTCCAGTGCCGCGGCCGGCGGATGGTGTGGGCGTGCACCCGCGCCGCCCACTCGGTGTCGCCCGGCGCGACCGGTCCCGCCGTGGCGACGTACACCACGTCCGGCCAGGCGGCCAGGCGGCGCTCGGCTTCCGCGGACTTGCCGGACCGGGCACCCCCGGTGACCAGGACACGGTACGGCCGGGGCAGTCCGGAGGCCGACCGCGGGCGGCGCGTTCCGTGGCGCACAGTGACCGGCACGCCGGCTGAGGCGGCGTCCGAAGCGGCGGTTGGGATGATATTGAGCACGGCACCGTCGGGATGCACTTCGGCCCCCATCAGCGCCAACCGCCGGGCGAGCGCGTCCCCAGGGGGGTTTCGGTGGCTCAGATGGACGGCGACGACCCGCGTCGTCTCGACCACGGCGCCGCGCTGGCGCAACTGCGCGAGGACGTCCGCGAAGCTGGCCAGGCCCAGGTGGTCACCGAACCCCGGGCGGTCGCCGTTGTTCTCCTCCATCAGCACGGCGTCGAACGCCCGGCCGGTGAGCGCGTCCAGGGTCCGCGGTGGCAGCGGCGCCGCGGTGTCGCACGCGTAGAGCACCCGTCCGCCGTCCGGGGTGGTCACGTCGTAGAGCACCGCCGGCCCGATGACCGCGCCCCCGTGGTTGGCCGCCACTGGCCGTATCGCGAAGCCACCGACCGCCAGCACGCCGCCGGCGATCACCGGGTGGAACTGAAACGCGCCGGACTCGCTGGGGGCCGGGGCGCCCGCCGCCTGGACCGCCGGATTCTCCGCCGCGCCGTCCCCTGGACCGACGAAGGCCCGGCAGGCGTCCAGGCAGGCGGGCGGCCCGACAACGTCCAATGGCTGGTCGGCCGCGGTCGCCCACTCCCGCCACAGCAGGGCCGCCGGGCCGGTGTGGTCGGGATGGGCGTGGCTGAACAGCAGATGACGCACGCCCGCGAGCCGCACCCCGAAGCGGGTTGCGGCGCGCGGTACGTCTGGCCCGCAGTCGATGAGCATGAGATCGTCGATGAGCACCGCGGTCTGGGTGCGCACTTCGTGCTCGCGTGCCCAGCGGCACGACGCGCACTCGCACCACGGGTTGGGCCAGCCATCGGCTGAGCCCGTGCCGAGCAGCCTCAGCCGCACGCGCGCGACGTCCTCACGCCGAAGGCTCCTGTGCCTGTGCCTGCGCCTGTGGGCGTGCGTGCGCGTGCGAGGCTGGGTGCGGATGGCGCTTCCGATCGGCCAACGTCATCATCATGATGACGAGTCCGAGCAGCAGGATCGCGCCGATCGTGACCAGGCCGACCGCCCACCATTCCAGCGGTCCCTTGTGCGGTTCGGCGGCTTCGGCGAGCGTGGACGCGCCAGCGAGCGCCGTCGTGATGCCGTATGAAGCTGTGATCACGGCTTCCTTCCTCTTCTTCGGCCTGTCTGCCCGTCCGCCGGATCGTATGGGGCTGGCCGCACGGTAGCGAGGAGAAGCAGAGTGATCAGGTCAGGACCACTTCCAGCGCCGACCGCTCAGGGTCTTCACGCGCGAAATAGAGTCATGGCCGCGGCGCTCTCCGGCCGTGAGTGTGTCGGATGGGTGCCTGCCGTTCGGGATGACGCAGGTGGGCAGAACAACAGGGAGGTCGCCCGGTGAGCTGGGTGTGGCGTTTCGAGACCGAGGACGGTGGCGCGGCCGCCCCGTCCGGCTCGTCGTTGTCGGACTCGTCGTTGTCAGAGTCGTTCCCGACGCAGAGCGATGCCGAGACCTGGCTGGGGGAAAACTGGCGGGAACTGCTGGCGGCCGGCGTCCAGCAGGTGGTGCTGCAGGAGGCCGGCCACAAGGTCTACGGCCCGATGAGCCTTCGTCCGGTGGATTAGAGCATCTTGGACGCGAGGCCGTCGCTTCGCGTCCGCTT